>NZ_RAWQ01000078.1:0-39014 GCF_003668965.1 Corallococcus sp. AB030 | reverse complement strand
CACCTCAAGCTGATCGCGCCGCAGCTCCCACCGGGCCGGAGGCCACCGCTGCGGCCGTCGCTCTCCCCGCGACGCTCCAGGAGGTTTCAGCCACCGTGACGACGCAGCCGAAAGAGACGCAGCCCCTTCAGTTCCCCTCGAAGCCCGCGAAGAAGGGCATGAGCGTCATGGCCCGTGCTGTCGGCACGGCGGCGGCATGCACGGCGCTCGCGTGCCCAGGGCCGCAAGTGCGTCCGGCACCTCCTCCGGAGCCGTGCCCAAAGGGTGCTGTGAAGGCCATGGCGAAGCTGGGCATCGACATTGGAGACAGGCACGAAGCCGTTTTCACCCGTGACCGCCCGCAATTCATTTCTGTTCGGGAAGGCCCTGCCCAGGTGTTCTTGTACGGCGATTGGGAGGAAATGCCGCACGGGACAGTTCTGTCTGGTCGGCTAATCGTGCGAGACCGCGTTTACGGGCGACTCACCTCGGCGACTACGCCAAAGGGCGACAGTTTTCCTGTCTGCCTGGAGGTCTACGACGTGAAAGACGGGGAACGAGGAATGGCACGCGAGCCCGGAAACGACTCACCTTCCAATGGCCGTATCTTCACGAGCGAATACGTGAGGGCGGTGAGCGAGTTTGAGTAACAGCACCACCTGGGAGTAATCGCCGAGTGTCATCTTCTTCTTTCGTCGTGCTCCTGGGCCTGCTGTTCGTGGCCGAAACGGCCGTCGCTCAGTCAGAGGGTTCAGCGTCGGTGCCGGGCGCACGACGCATCGAATTGTCGCCGGACGATGTTCAAGTCACCCCCGAGATCGCGATCAGCTCTGGACTCTCGACGGCTCTCTTCTTCGATTCCGACCTGATGCGCGACAGTGTCGAGTTGGAGGGGCGAGATCGCTTTGCACTGGTGGATGTGGGGCAAGCCACAATCCGACTGGTGCCTTCGTCGCGTGTAGCTCCAGGCGAGCGGTTTCGTCTGGTCGTGCGATTCAGGGATGGCGCAGCCCCCTTGAGTGCATTCTTCCTTTTGCGGATCCATCCGGCAAAGGCCGAGTCTCTCATTGAGGTCTATCGCGGAAAGCGGACGATTGAGACGTACCAGCAGGAAGCCCGCGAGGCGCATGCGGAATTGCTGCGCTGCCAAAATGAGAACGCAAGACTGATGGCCGAGCACGATGCTCCGGGAGGGCTGGCGGGCCTGATCTCCACCGGAGGAATGGACGAGCGTGGTGTGGCCGGGCAAGTCGTGACCCTTGAGTTCTCCCAAGTCTCTGGGAGTGACCTGACGGCCTCTTACATCACGAGCTATCGCTCCACTACGGGCGTAGCGGTGGACATCAAGTTGGACGTGAAGGCCGGGGCTCAGCCATGGCTCGCGAAGGGCGCAACGCTCAAAGGCAAGGCTGGCGTGGAGTTGAAGGTGATCCGCGTATGGCAGCGAATGCCAATTCCAGGAGGAAACGTCGGTCGGGTTGTTGTGGAAGCCGAGGCCTCACCAGAAACAACCCGAGGGCCCTTCTCACTCAAGCTCTGGGAGGAAGATGGGTCGCGTACTGTCGTGTTTGGCAACGTGATGTTCCCCTAAGGGAGCCCGTTGCTGAGTCCTCGCCGTTGCCTGCTGCGCAGTAACGCAGCGGTAACGCAGTCGAGTGGACTGGTCTGGACGCGCCTGGACGCAGCAGGGTACGGTATCCACAGGGCAGGTGGGGCGTAACCCCTCGGAAGTATTGGCGGTAGGGCACGGGAATCGAACTCGCCAGGGACTGCTCTCGCAGCCCCTCACCGGTTTTGAAGACCGGGCCGGCCACCAGGTCCGGAGGCCCTACCGCTTCCGATTACCGCCGCTCCGCCCCAGTCCGTCAACCACGGTCACGGCTTGCGCGCGGACACCACGGCGTACTCGTCGCAGTTGAACAGCGCGGGCCACTGGAGCTGCTCCGGTGTCATCCGCATCGCCTTGTGCACGTCCGCGCGCACCTGGTGCAGCGACGTGCTCCCCGGATTGCGCTCCAGCTGCGTTATGCCCCGCAGCGCCACCAGCGCCGTGTTCACCGCCGGGTACACATCCTCCGCGATGGACTCCACCTTCACGTCCTGGAACCCCGCCCGCCGCAGCTCCGACTGGTAGCGCTCCGTCGACCAGACGTTCTCTTCCGGGAAGGCAATCAGCCCCCGCCAGTAGCGGTAGCGCAGCCGTGCTCGGAGTCCGGCTCCAGCCTCACGGTCCGTCTTCTGCGCCATGTCCGCCATCACCAGCCGGCCTCCCGGCTTCAGCACCCGGAAGGCCTCGCGCAGGAAGTCCTGCCGCATCCGGAAGTGCATCGCGGACTCCAGCGCGAACACCACGTCGAATGCTCCCTCCGGCCCAGGCAGCGCCGTCGCGCTCCCCACCTCCAGCCGGACCACGTCCTCCAACCCCGTCAGCTTCACGCGCTCCCGGCCCACCTTCACCTGGTTCGGCGTGATGTTCACCCCGACGATGCTCGCGGGCTTGAACTCCTCCGCCCACAGCAGGTCCTGGTCCGCGTAACCGAAGCCGCAGTCCAAGACGGCATCCCCGGGCCCCAGCTTCGCCGTCCTCGCCAACAGGCGCGCCATCTCCGCCTGGGCGGACCGGAACAGCTCCCCCACGCGCTCCACGTTGGAGTCGTCCACCTTCTCCACGTGCTTCCAGTAGCCCAGGTTGATCCAGAAGGGCTCCCGGCCCGTTGTCACCCGGATGTCGCTCGGCGCCGGCATCCCCGCCACCCAGGCTCCTGTCTCGTTCGTATAGAAGCGCTCCGGGTCCGCCAGGAACGCACTCTTCAGCCGCGTCGCGACCTGCCTCACGTTGACCATCGCCAGCCTCCTGGGCCTTCCAACCGATGGCCGGAACCCTAGCCCGTGTCACGGCAATTCCAGGCTTGGCCTGCATGACGGTTTTCACTGGTGAATGAAGCGGGGCCGCTCGCCCGGTGTCCCAGGGGGGCGCCTTGCCCGGCGCGTCATCCGGGCTCCATGATGAGCGCCCTTCCGCCATGCGCCGAACCTTCCGTTCCGTCCTCCTGGCACCGGGCTTCTTTCCGGTGCCCGTCCTGCTGCTGTGTCTGTGTCTGTCCTTGAGCGCCGGGGCAGCACCGGCGGCGACGAACGCCAGGCCGTTCCGCGTCGGGCCTCCCGCCGCGTGGGTGAAGCCGCTTCCCATTCCTCCAGACCCCGGCCCGACTCCCGAGGGCGAGGAGGAGACCAGCGTCTCCCGGCTGCTGATCGAGGAACAGGTGCGCGTGTCCGGCCCATCGCGCGTGCACTACCTGCACTCGGCCCAGAAGGTCCTCTCTCCGCGGGGCATCGACCGCGTCACGGACATCCAGTTCCGCTTCGATCCGACGTACCAGAAGCTCACCGTCCACGGCATCTGGCGCATCCGCGACGGCCGCCGCGAGGACGTCTTCCAGCCTGCCGAGGCCCGGGTCATCCAGCAGGAGACCGAGCTCCAGAACCGGCTCTACAACGGCAACCTCTCCGTGGTGCCCTTCCTCCGCGACGTGCGCGTGGGCGACACGGTGGAGGTCGCGTACTCCTTCGAAGGCGCCAACCCCGTCTTTGGCGGACGCTTCTCCGACGTCGTCGGCGTGGGCCACTCCTATCCCGTGGTCCACTTCGCCTACCGGCTGCTGTGGCCGGAAGGGCGGGGGCGCACGCTCTTCATCCGGGACTTCGCCGCGCCGGGCCTGTCGCGCTCGGAGTCGATGCTGAACGGCGAGCGTGAAATCATCCTGGAGCGCCGCCACGTGCCCGCGGTCCGCCACGAGGACAACGTCCCCGGCTGGCAGCCCGTCTACCCGTGGATCCAGTTCAGCGAATACAAGGACTGGAACGACGTCGCGCGCTGGGCCTCCACGCTGTTCCAGGTGCCCGCCCGCTCGAAGTCGCTGGAACAGGAGGTCCGCCGGCTGTCGAAGGAGCCGACCCCTGAGGCGCGCTTCCTCGCCGCGCTTCGCTTCGTCCAGGACGAGGTGCGCTACCTGGGCATCGAGATGGGCCCCAACTCCCACCAGCCCCATCCGCCCGACGAGGTCCTCCAGCGCCGCTTCGGCGACTGCAAGGACAAGTCGCTCCTCTTGGTATCGCTCCTCAAGGGGCTGGGCATCGACGCGCAGCCGGCGCTCGTGAGCACGGACCTCACGCAGCTGCTGGACGGCTTGCGTCCCACCGCCACCGCGTTCAACCACGTCATCGTCCACGCCACCGTGGCCGGCCGCGAGCTGTGGGTGGACCCCACGGCGACGCTGGAGCGCGGCGGGCTGGAAAGCTACGAACCGCCCTCCTACGGCCGGGCCCTCCTTGTCGCCCCCGCCACCACGGCGCTCTCCGTCATCCCCACGCCCACGCTGACGGAGCCCTCCCTCTTCGTGGACGAGACCTACGTCGCGATGGGCCGCGACGGGGCCGCGACACTCGACGTCGTCACCACGCGCACGGGGGCGGACGCCAACTCCATGCGCCGCGCGCTCGCGGGCACGTCCCTGTCCGAGGTGTCCCGCCTCTACTTCAACTACTACGCGAAGACGGACGCGGACATCTCCATCGCGAAGCCCATGTCGGTGGACGACGACACCGTGACGAACGTGCTCGTCACGCAAGAGCACTACCGCATCGAGGACTTCTGGACCTCGGACGGTCGCCGGGAGTTCCGCGCGCATGGCCTCCGCCAGCACCTCGCCGTGCCGAACTACTCCCACCGCGCCTTCCCGCTGGAGGTGGAGCACCCCGTCTTCGCCCGCCACCGCATCACGCTGAAGGCCGGCGAGCTGCCCCCTGTCAAAACGGAGTACGAGGTCGTGGACGGTCCGGCCTTCCGCTTCGTGGCCGACACCCGCGCCGAAGGCAAGACGCTGCTGCTCGACTACAGCTACCGCAGCACCGCGGACTCGGTCCCGCCCGAGCGCATCGCCGAGTACGTGAAGGCCGTGCGCGCCACCGAGGCCCAGCGCGGCTACGCCATCCAACTCAGGAGCCGGGCCGCCCGCCACCAGGCCTCGTCCGTTCCGTCCGGCGAGGCGGGTGCCATCCTCCTGGGCGTCATCGCGACGTGCCTCGTGCTGTGGTTCGTCATCGCGCAGGGCGGCCCGGTGGCGCTCTGGCGAAAGGGCCGCGCCTGGGGCCGGCGCCGCGCCTTCGCACGCAAGTTCGACGCGGACCACCGGGGCGACAGCGCCGGGTCCGCCATCCCCATCACCAGCCCTCAGGAGCTGCTCTCCACGCTGGGCCGGCTGCGCTGCGCCTGCGGAGCCACCAGCGAGGCCCCACGGGAGTCGCTCCGCCACGAGGCCGTCGTCCTGGGCGACCGCCACCTCACCCTGGTGCAGTGGCAGTGCCCCACCTGCGCCCGCGCCCGCCGCGCCTACTTCGAGGACAAGGGCTCGCGCGCCGCCTGAGACGCCTACTGGCAGATGCCCGGGCAGTCCGCGCTGCCCCCGGGCTGGCACGTGTCGGACGGATCATCCACGCAGGTGTTCCCGGACACGTTCCCCGCGCAGCCCCCGAAGAGGCCGCCGCAGCACTCGACGTACCCCTCCGGTACGTCACACGGCGTCGGGAAGGACTGGCACGTCTCGCTGTCCGAGCGCGCGAACACCACCACCTGCGGACACGTGCGCGGCTCCTCGTCGTCGTCGCCCAGACAGCCCGTCAGACCCAGCACCGCCATCAGCCCCAGCTTCGTCCATGCATGCATGGCGCGCATCAGGGCAGGGGAGAACGGCGCTAGTCCAGCCCCCGCTCCCACAGGTCGTCTTCATCCAGACCCATCAAGTGACCGACTTCGTGCATCACCGTGATGCCAATCTGTTCGATGAGCTCCTCGCGGGTGCGCGCGAAGCGCTCCAGGTTCTTCTGGTACAGCACGATGGAGGGCGGGAAGTGATCCGCCGCGTCCATCACGCTGCGCTCGCCCACGGGCGTGCCCCGGAACACCCCCAGGATGCACGGTGACAGTGGCGGCTGCTGACCCAGCAGGTCCTCATCCGACGGCAGGTCCTCCACCGCCAGCGTCACGTTGTCCATGTACTGCTTCACCTGGGAGGGCAGGGCGCGCATCGCGTCCTCCACCGCGCGGTCGAACGCCGCCTCCTCCAGTGCCACCGGCGGCGGCAGCTCCTCCGGGGCCAGCGCCTGCGCCCGGGAGAAGCGCTTCTTCGCCTCCTTCGCATCCTGGCGCCGCTCCGCGACCAGCCCCAGGTAGTGGTGCGCCCAGGCCTCGTCCGGCGCGTCCTTCAACACCCGCTCGAAGGCCTCCTGCGCGGGCGCGAAGCGGCACAACTCGAACAGCGCGATGCCCCGCTCCAGCTGCGCGTCCGTCGAGCGCGGCATGTGCGTCAGCGCCTGGTCCAGGATTTTCAGCGCGGACTCACATTCCCCCAGCTGGTTGAGGCCCATGCCCTCCAGGAGGAGGAACTCGTAGACGAGTTCCACGTCATCGGCCCGCTGCGCCAGCTTCCGCCCGCGGCCGCACCACTCCAGCCCTTCCTCCACCGCCTCGCGGTCCTCGCCGGTGCGGCACACGAGGAATTCCGCCGCGCCGAAGAGGATCTCCAGGTCTTCCGGGGCCATCTTGAGGGCGGCGCCATAGGCCTTGCCCGCGTCCTCCAGGCGTCCCACCTCCACCAGCGCGGCGGCCCGGTAGTGCAGGGCTTCTGGTGAGTCCGGAACGTCCCGGAGCAGGGCGTCGGCGCTGGTGAGCGCGGCCTCGAAGTCCCTCGCCTCGAAGGCGTCCGCGACTCCCTCCAGCCGCGCGTCCATGTCCCGCGCCTCCCCTTGCTTCGCCATGCGCTTCGCCATTCGGGCCGGCAGCTAAGAAGCCGTCCTTCGCGTTGTCAACGACCGGCGTCGCTGTTACCTTCCAGCGCCCCGTTTCGGCCCGAACCCCGTGAACATCCTGGTCGTCGACGACGATTACGAGCTGTGCACCATGCTCTCTCGCTACCTGGAGATGCATGGCTACACCGTGTTCTCGGCGTCGGACGCGCTCCAGGCCCTGGACATCATGGAGCGTCACCCCGTGGGGCTGGTCATCACCGACTACCTGATGCCCCACCTGGACGGCATCCACTTCACGGAGATGCTGAAGGCGGATCCCCGCTTCCAGCGCATCTCCGTCCTGATGATGACCGCCAGCACGGACGCCAACATCTCCGACCGGGGCCTGCGCAAGGGCGTCGCCATCACCCTGCAGAAGCCCCTGGACATGGGGCAGCTGCTCAACCTCGTGCGCTTCGCGGAGTAGGGCCTTCCCGGGCAGCCCGGGCCCCCCACCCGGGCGGGCCAGTAGGCGTCCTCAGGCCCACACGTCTGCCCCTTTCCGTTGACATCGTCGATGCGGCCCTTATGTTGGCGCTCGACATGGCCGAGTGCTAACGGCCACCCCCATTTGTAGAAATTCCCCAAGTATTATCGGAGGTTACGATGGCAGCGAAGGAAATCTTCTTCCATCAGTCCGCGCGCGATTCCATCCTGCGCGGCGTTCGGATCCTCGCGGATGCGGTCGCGGTGACGCTCGGTCCCAAGGGCCGCAACGTGGTCATCGAGAAGAGCTTCGGCTCGCCCACCATCACCAAGGACGGCGTCACCGTCGCCAAGGAGATCGATCTCGAGAACCGCTTCGAGAACATGGGCGCGCAGATGGTGAAGGAGGTCGCGTCGAAGACCTCCGACAAGGCCGGCGACGGCACCACGACGGCGACCGTGCTCGCGCGCGCCATCTATGAGGAGGGCCTGAAGCTGGTGGCCGCCGGCCACAACCCCATGGACCTCAAGCGCGGCATCGACAAGGCCGTGGAGGTGGTGGTCGCGGAGCTGAAGAAGATGTCCAAGACGACCACGGACAAGCAGGCCATCGCGCAGGTGGGCACCATCTCCGCCAACGGGGATGAGACCATCGGCCAGACCATCGCGGACGCGATGGAGAAGGTCGGCAAGGAGGGCGTCATCACCGTCGAGGAGGCCAAGGGCCTGGAGACGACGCTCGACGTGGTGGAGGGCATGCAGTTCGACCGTGGCTACGTGTCGCCGTACTTCGTCACGAACCGCGATCGCATGGAGGTCGTCATGGACGACCCCTACATCCTCATCAGCGAGAAGAAGGTCTCGTCGATGCAGGACATGATTCCGTTGCTGGAGCAGGTGGCGCGCTCGGGCAAGCCGCTGCTCATCATCGCGGACGACATCGAGGGCGAGGCCCTGGCCACCCTGGTGGTGAACAAGATCCGCGGCGTGCTGAACGTGGCCGCGGTGAAGGCGCCGGGCTTCGGCGACCGCCGCAAGGAGATGCTCAAGGACATCGCCACGCTGACGGGCGGCATGGTGGTGAGCGAGGAGCTGGGTCACAAGTACGAGAACCTGACCCTCACCGACCTGGGCCGCGCCAAGCGCATCACGGTGGACAAGGACAACACCACCATCGTGGACGGTGCCGGCCAGAAGGCGGACATCGAGGGCCGCATCAAGCTCATCCGCACGCAGATCGAGACGGTCACCAGCGACTACGACCGCGAGAAGCTCCAGGAGCGCATGGCGAAGCTCGTGGGCGGCGTGGCGGTCATCAACGTCGGCGCGGCGACCGAAGTGGAGATGAAGGAGAAGAAGGCCCGCGTGGAGGACGCGCTGCACGCGACCCGCGCGGCCGTCGAAGAGGGCATCGTCCCCGGCGGCGGCGTGGCCTACATCCGCAGCCTCAAGGCGCTGGACGGCCTGAAGCTGGGCGGCGAGCAGGACTTCGGCGTGGACATCATCCGCAAGGCGCTGCAGGAGCCCCTGCGCAAGATCTCCAGCAACGCCGGCGTCGAAGGCGCCGTCGTCATCAACAAGGTCAAGGACGGCACCGGCGCGTTCGGCTTCAACGCCCGCACGGAGACCTACGAGGACCTGGAGAAGGCCGGCGTCATCGACCCGACGAAGGTCGAGCGCACCGCGCTGCAGAACGCCGCCTCCGTGGCGTCCCTGCTGCTCACCACCGAGGCGATGATCGCCGAGCGCCCCAAGAAGAAGGCCAAGGGCGGCGCGGGCGGCGGCGCCATGCCGGAGTACGGCGGCGACGACATGGACTACTGAGCCGACTTGACGGCTCCGTAGCTTCGTAGGGTTTCCGGCCCCGGTGGGCTCCGCGAAAGCGGGGCGCCCGGGGCCGGAGTCTTTTTCAGGAAGCGGTCTTCTTGAAGGCCAGGCCCAGCTCGCGGCTGAGCGCCGTGGTGTCGGAGAGCAGCTTGGGCAGGCACGCGGCGGCCCCGGCGCGCAGCGACGCCAGCGCCGTGTCCATGGTGAGGTGCTCGGCCAGGACAACGAAGGGCGCGCCCTGGCTCAGGGCCCGGGCCAGCTCCAGCGCCTTCTTGCCGTAGGCCGGCGCGAAGTCCCAAGACACCACCACGCCCACGGGCGGATCCATGGTGGCCACCTCCGCGCCCGCGACGACGCGCGCCTCCAGGCCCAGCAGCGTCAGCGCCTCTGAAATCAGCCGCGCGGTGGCCGGGTT
Organism: Corallococcus sp. AB030; assembly: GCF_003668965.1. NCBI lineage: Bacteria > Pseudomonadati > Myxococcota > Myxococcia > Myxococcales > Myxococcaceae > Corallococcus > Corallococcus sp. AB030. The sequence continues at coordinate 29,524 of NZ_RAWQ01000078.1, read as the reverse complement.
GTCCTCCAGCACGTCCACCCGGCGCACGCCAGCGCTGGGGGCGGGGACAGGCGGCGCGGCCGGCGTGTACAGCGCCTGCCGCAGCAGCGCGCGCACCTGTCGGATGTCGTCGAAGGGCTTGAGCAGGTAGTCCACCAGGCCCAGCTGCAGCGCCTGCTGCGTCGTCACCAGCGAGGGGTAGCCCGTCATCAGGATGACGCGCGACGCGGGGTCCAGCTTCCGCGCGTGCTGGGCCAGCTCCAGGCCGGAGATTCCGGGCAGGTTCTTGTCCGTGACGATGAGGTCCACGCGCGACGAGCGGAGGATTTCGAGCGCGGCCTCGCCCGTGGCCGCTTCAATGACTTCGCACTCCTTGTCCATCAGGTCCTTGAAGACCATCCGGATGATGCCCTCGTCGTCCACCACCAGCAGGCGCTTGCGCGGCGGGCGCGGCGCGTCCGTGGGCGGGAAGAGCACGCGGAACACCGTGGCCGGGGGCGGCACCTCGCGCAGCGTCGTGGGCGGCACCAGGGCAACCTGCGCGTGGTGCTCCTGCGCGATGCGACGACAGACGGCGAGCCCCAGGCCCGTGCCGCGTTTGCTGGCGGAGACGTAGGGCTCGAAGATGCGCGTCTTCAGCTCGTCCGGGATGCCCGGTCCCCAGTCGGAAACGTAGAGGGCCGCGGAGGCGCCATCGCGCGTGAGCGTCACCTTCACGCGGCCCCGGCCGGACATGGCGTCGCGGGCGTTGTTGAGCAGGTTGAGCGTGAGCTGCTCAATCAGCCGCGCGTTGCCCTGGATGGTGAGGTCCTCGGGGGCCTCCACCTCCAGCGAGATGCGCGCCGAGTCCGGGTTGACGCTGAACACCTTCGCCGCCGCCCAGATGGGCGCGGCCAGGGACAGCCGCTGCTGCGGGGCCGGCCGCTCGCTGGCCAGGCGGATGAAGTCGGAGACAATCTGCTCCATCCGCTCCACCTGCGCGAGCAGCAGCTTCAGCGGGCCGCTGGAGCCTCCTTCCTCGGCCAGCAGCTGGGCGTAGGCCTTCGCGCCCAGGAGGGGCTGACGCAGCTCATGGAGGACCTCCGCGGCGACCTGATGGGTATGGGCGTTGGCGCGTTGCAGCGCCACGGCCGCGACCCGTGCCTTCTCCAGGTCCCCCGCGTCCAGGGCCTGGAGCAGCTGCGCGAGCGGCGAGGGGGTCTCCATGCACGGGAGCATGGCGGAGGCAGGTGTTCACGCGCAACGCACCCCCAGCGGGATTCGGTTGACCGCGCTCGCGACCGAACGGATGCTCGCGCACGTCCTCCAGCCCGGCCTGACGGAACGTCGTTGCCCGCTCGCTTGCTGGAAACCCTCCCTGTCGCTGAGGTCCTCATGCCGCAGACGAACCCGTTCCACTCGCTGGTGCCCCGGAAGCTGACGGACTCCGAACTGGCCCGCTCCATCCGGCTCAACATCGAGGCGGAGCTGGACGCCATCAACCTCTACGCCGCGCACCTGGACGCGACGGACAACGAGGAGGCGAAGGCCATCCTGCGGCACGTCATGGACGAGGAGCGCGAGCACGCGGCCCTCTTCTGGCAGCTCATCGCGCGGTTGGATCCGGAGCAGGCCCAGCACGACCGCGAGGCGTCGCAGAAGTACCGCCTCATCACCACCGGCGCGTCTCACGAAGAGGTGGAGGCGGTGGGCGAGGGCGGCGGCGGCGGCGGCGTGCCCGCGGAAGTGGAGCTGCCCAAGCACCTCACCGTGGGCAGCCTGCGCAAGTAGCGCGCGTCCGGCGTTCAGCCCTGGCCCTGCGGGGGCGGGGGATTCTGACGGCGCTCGGCCGGGGTGGCTTCCAGGTCCTGCGCCGCCATGTAGACGACGTTCCGGGTGCCGCGCTTGCCCCGGTACATGGCCCGGTCGGACAGGTCCAGCAGGTGGTCCTTGTCCTGGGCGTGCTCCGGGAAGCTGGCCACGCCGATGCAGGTGGTGAGCTTGAGCGCCAGCCCCTCGCGGCCCAGGAACTGATGGGTCTCCATGGTGCGGCGGATGCGCTCGGCGACCTTGAGGGCCCCGCCGGAGTCCGTGCCGCGCAGTAGCACCACGTACTCGTCGCCGCCGAAGCGCGCCACCACGTCCGGGTCGCGCACGCAGCCCTTGAGCACGCGCGCGGCCTCCACCAGCACCCGCGAGCCCACCAGGTGCCCGTGCGTGTCGTTGATGGCCTTGAAGCGGTCCAGGTCCAGGAACAGCAGGGAGAAGGGGCGCTCCGTCTGGAGGGCCTCGTTCACCTCGCGGTCCAGCACCAGGTGCAGGTAGCGCGTGTTGAACAGGCGGGTGAGATCATCGACGTAGGCCAGGTCCTCCACGGCGGCGAAGCGGCCCAGGTTGCGCAGGGCCAGCGCCCAGTTGCGCACGAGGAAGCCCACGGTCTCCGCGTGGTGCTCCGCGGGCGCGTTGTCGTGGAAGAGCACCGCGTGGCCCAGCACCAGCTCGCCGTCCACGGCGGGGAAGGAGAGGGTGCGCGGCCAGGGAACTTGAAGTCCGTCGAGCTCCACCTGCGTGCGCGTGCCCGAAAGCCGCTCGATGAGCAGCGGGACGAGCGCCTCGTGCAGGTCCACCGGCAGCCCGCGCATGCCGTGCGAGCGGAAGCCCGTGCCGCCGGGGTCCCGCTCCAGGAGCATCACCGCGGAGGCGTTGGCCATGGACTCCAGCGCGTCGGACGCGGCCGTGGACAGCCGCTCGCGGTCGAGCGTGGTGGCGATGCGCTGGCCCGCCTCCAGCAGCGCGACGTGCTGGCGCAGGGACGCGTTCTCACGCATCAGGTCGCGCGTGGTGAGCGCGCGGCGCAGCGCGTGCTCCAGGGCCTCCGGCGCCACGGGCTTGACCAGGTACTCCGCCGCGCCGCTCTTGATGGCGCGCACCGCGGGGGCCACCTTGTCCAGGCCGGTGATGACCAGCACCTCCACGCCGGGGTAGCGCTCGCGCACGTGGCGAAGCACCTCCATGCCGTCGCCGCCGGGGAGGATGAGGTCCGTCACCACCGCGTCGAACCGCGCCGCGGAGAGGGCTGCCTTCGCGTCCGCCACGGTGGGCACCGCCGTGACCAGGTGTCCCGCGGCCGTGAGGTAGTCGCCGTAGAGATTGCGGGCGATCTTTTCGTCGTCGACGAGGAGCAGTCGCGCCATGACTGTTCAGGGCTTAGCACCCAACGCTGGAAGGCTGCTAGGGTCCCGGGCCGTGCCCTTTGAAAGCGGACGGCGGCTCTGCCTGCTGGTGGAGGCCGGAGAGACGCGCTACGCGGTGGAGGCCACCTCCGTCATCGAGGTCGCGATGCCGGGCGCTCGCGGCGCGAGTCTGCGCGGCGTACTGGAAGTGAAGGACCTCGCCGCGCTGCTCGGCGGCCTGCCTGAGGAAGTGCCGGGCATGGTGGTGGTCCTGGACGTCAGCCCCACGCTCGCGGTGCGGGTGCGCGCCGTGGTGGAGGTCGCGGACGTCGCGAGGGACCCGTTCTTCCTGCTGCCTCCGGGCCTGGCGGACTCGCTGGCGCCGCTGAGCCGGGGCGCGGTGCTGCACAAGGACCGGCTGTACCTGGAGCTCATCGTGGAAGCGCTGCCGCACCGGGCGGGCCCCCGGGCGACCCCGCCAGAGCCCCGGCCCGTGCACTATGCGGACGCGCCCCCGGAGCGGGCGCTGGTGCTGGAGTCCCAGGGGGTGCTGTTCGGCGTCCCGCTGGGTTGCGTCTCCCAGGTGGTACCCCGGGGCGAGGCGTTCAGCGTGCTCCCGGTGCAGAGCGGGCCGGTGGCGGGCGTCTATCCCCACGCGCAGGCGCTATGGCCCATCTGTTCGATTCCAGCACTGCTGGGTGCGCCGGCCCAGGCGGAGGAGCTGTTCGTCCTCACGGAACTGGCGGGGCGGAACGTAGGGCTGGCGGCCACCCGGGTGCTGGGTGTGCTGCAGAAGTTCAAGCCGGCCGAGCTTCCCGGAACGTTCCGGGCGCCGGGGCTGCCGGATCCGGTGATGTTACTGGACCTGCAGCGCATGTTTTCTTGATCGGCCCAACGCGCGAATCCTAAGCTTCTCCGATTGACACAGGGCGTGCAGGCAGGCTTGCTCGCCCGAAATCTCAAACGAATTCAGGGGGGTATGCGCCCCCCGAGGCCGGAGCCGATGCCCAAGAATCTACTGATCGCCGACGACTCGCTCACCATCCGCAAGGTGATCGGGATGATCTTCGCGACGGAAGACTTCCAGGTGACCGCGGTGGACAACGGGCTGGACGCCATCTCCCGCACGCGCGAGCTGCGTCCGGACGTGGTGCTAGCCGACGTGATGATGCCGGGCAAGAGCGGCTACGAGGTCTGCGAGGCGCTCAAGGGCGACCCCTCCACGCAGGCCATCCCGGTGCTGCTGCTCGCCGGCACCTTCGAGGCGTTCGACGAGAACCGCGCGAAGGCCGCCCGGGCGGATGACCACATCACCAAGCCCTTCGAGAGCCAGATCCTCCTCGACAAGGTGAAGGCGCTGGTGGGCCAGAAGTCCAACACGATGCCCGCGTCCGCCGCGACGCGCATTCTGCCCCAGACCTCCGCCCCGAGCGCTCCGGTCAGCGCGCCGCCCGCCGCCGCCGTGCCGCCGGGTGCGCGTCCCGCGGGTGCGCCGCCTCCGGGCGCCATGCCGCCGGGTGCGCGTCCTCCGCCGGGTGCGCCGCCTCCGGGCGCGCGTCCTCCGGGCGCCGGTGTGCCTCCTCCTCCGGGTGCGGCGCGTCCGCTGCCGGGCGCTGTTCCTCCGGGCGCGCGTCCTCCGGGTGCGCCGCCTCCGGGCGCCATGCCGCCGGGTGCACGTCCTCCGCCGGGTGCGCCGCCTCCGGGCATGGGCGCGCGTCCTCCGGGTGCGCCGCCTCCGGGCGCCATGCCGCCGGGTGCGCGTCCTCCTCCGGGTGCCGTGCCTCCGGGCGCGCGTCCGCCGGGTGCACCGCCTCCGGGCATGGCCGCGCGTCCTCCGGGCCCTGGCGCCCCGAACATCCCGGGCGGCTTCCCGCGTCCTCCGGGCGCCGCGCCGCTGCCGTCCGCGCCCCCGCCCGCCGCGGTGCCTCCGGCCGCCCGTGCCCGGGATCCGTTCGGGCTGGGCGCTCCGGCCGCCCCTCCCGCCGCGCAGGCCCGCACGGAGAGCATCCGCATCGAGGACTCGCTGCCCGAGCCCAGCGGCGCGGAGGAGATCTCCCTGGACATCGGCGGTCCCTCGCCGGCGACTCCGCCCGCGCGCGCCCGTCCGGCCGCGGATGGCGGAGAGGCGCTGCTGCGCGAGGCGCTGTCGAAGGCGTCCCGCGAGGTCATCGAGAAGATTGCCTGGGAGGTCGTTCCGCAGCTGGCGGAGACCATCATCCGGGAAGAGCTGGAGCGGCTCATCAAGGACCGCGAGACCCAGCATTGATTCGCAGTCCCCTCTGATTCCCCGCCGGCCCCGTCGGGGGCCGGCCGCTTGCAATGACTGACACGACTGAACTGTCCAAGGCCTACGAGCCCTCCGAAGTGGAGGCGCGGTGGTACAACCACTGGCTGGAGCGCGACTACTTCCGCGCCGAAGCCCCTTCCTCCAAGCCGCCGTTCAGCATCGTGCTGCCGCCGCCCAACGTGACGGGCAGCCTGCACATCGGCCACGCGCTCACCGCGACCATCCAGGACATCCTCACTCGCTGGAAGCGGATGAGCGGCTTCAACGCGCTCTGGCTGCCGGGCACGGACCACGCGGGCATCGCCACGCAGATGGTGGTGGAGAAGGAGCTCAAGAAGACGGAGGGCAAGAGCCGCCACGACCTGGGCCGCGAGGCGTTCCTCGAGCGCGTCTGGACGTGGAAGGGCAAGTTCGGCGCGCGCATCGGTGAGCAGCACCGCTACCTGGGCGCGTCCCTGGACTGGAGCCGCGAGCGCTTCACCATGGACGAGCAGTCCTCGGCCGCGGTGCGCGAGGTGTTCGTCCGGCTGTACGAAGAGGGCCTGATGTACCGGGCCCAGAAGCTGATCAACTGGTGCCCGTCCTGCCGCACGGCCCTCTCCGACCTGGAAGTGGAGCACGAGGAGAAGAACGGCTCGCTCTGGCACATCCGCTACCCGGTGAAGGGCACGGAGCGCTTCCTCACCGTGGCGACGACGCGCCCGGAGACGCTGCTGGGCGACACGGCCGTCGCCGTGCACCCGGAGGATCCGCGCTACCAGGACCTCATCGGCAAGAGCGTGGCGCTGCCGCTCACCGACCGTGAGATTCCGGTCATCGCGGACGGCGAGCTGGTGAACATGGAGTTCGGCACCGGCGTGGTGAAGGTCACGCCCGCGCACGACTTCAACGACTACCAGACGGGCCTGCGCCACAAGCTGCCGATGCTGTCCATCCTGGACGAAGCGGCGCGGATGACGAAGGACACCGGCAAGTACGCGGGCCTGGAGAGCCGGGAGGCGCGCAAGCAGGTGCTGGCGGACCTGACGGAGCTGGGCCTGCTGGAGAAGGAGGAGCCGCACAAGCTGAACGTGGGCACCTGCCAGCGCTGCACCACGGTGGTGGAGCCGCGCCTGTCGCCGCAGTGGTTCATCAAGATTGAACCGCTGGCGAAGCCGGCCATCCAGGCCGTGGAGGAGGGCCGCACGAAGTTCGTCCCCGAGTCGTGGACGAACACGTACTTCCACTGGATGAACAACATCCACGACTGGTGCGTGAGCCGCCAGCTGTGGTGGGGCCACCAGATCCCCGCGTGGTACTGCGCGGCGTGCACCCCGGCGGAAGAGCGCTCCAAGGACACGGCGGACGTCATCGTGTCTCGCACGGCGCCGGAGTCCTGCCCGAAGTGCGGCGGCAAGGAGCTGACGCAGGATCCGGACGTGCTGGACACCTGGTTCTCGTCCGCGCTGTGGCCGTTCTCCACGCTGGGCTGGCCGAAGCAGACGGCGGACCTCCAGACCTTCTACCCGACGTCCGTGATGGAGACGGGCCACGACATCATCTTCTTCTGGGTCGCCCGGATGATGATGATGGGCCTGCACTTCATGAACGATGTGCCCTTCCGCACCGTGTACCTGCACGCGATGGTGCGCGACGAGAAGGGCGAGAAGATGTCCAAGACGAAGGGGAACGTCATCGATCCCCTGGACGTCATCCTCGGCGCGAAGGCGGAGTCGCTGCAGCCGTCCTTGCGCAACCGCTTCCCGCAGGGCATGCCCGCGCACGGCGCGGACGCGCTGCGCTTCACGCTGGCGTCGCTCACGCAGCAGGGCCGTGACATCAAGCTGTCGATGGACCGCCTGGGTGGCTACAAGGCGTTCTGCAACAAGCTGTGGAACGCCAGCCGCTTCGCCCTGATGAACATGGGCGACTTCAGCCTGGACAAGACGCCGCTGGAGGGCCGCAAGCTGACGCTGGCGGACCGGTGGATCCTCTCCCGCCTGCAGAAGGCCACCGAGGAGACGCGCGCGTCGCTGGAGGCGTTCGGCTTCGCGGAGGCCGCGTCCACGCTGTACCAGTTCCTGTGGGCGGAGTTCTGCGACTGGTACATCGAGCTGGCGAAGGGCTCGCTGTACGGCGACGACGCGGAGGCCAAGGACACCACGCGCGCGGTGCTGGTGACGTGCCTGGACCGCATCCTGCGGCTGATGCACCCGTTCATGCCGTTCATCACCGAGGAGATCTGGCAGAAGCTGCCGATGTCCCGGCCCACGGAGAGCATCTGCATCGCGGCGTACCCGGCGCCGGAGACGGCGTGGGTGGACGCGGCCGCGGAAGGCGAGATGGCGCCGGTCATCGCGGCCATCGAGGGCCTGCGCACGCTGCGCGGCGAGAGCAACCTGCCGCCGTCCGCCAAGGTGAAGGCGGTGGTGCAGAGCCCGGACGCGACGACGCGCGAGCTGTTGGAGCGTTGGCGCGCGTACCTGATGCCGCTCGCGGGCCTGTCCGAGGTGGTGGTGGGCCCCCCGGGCGCCAAGCCTCCGCAGGCGGCGGCGTTCGTGAGCGGCAACCTGGAAATCTACGTGCCCCTGGCGGGCCTGGTGGACCTGGACGCGGAGCGCGACCGCCTGAAGAAGGAGATCGTCCGCTCCGAGCAGGAACTCACCGGTTTGCAGCGCAAGCTGGACAACCCGAACTTCGTGGCCCGTGCTCCGCCGGACGTGGTGGAGAAGGACAAGGCCCGGGTGGCGGAGCTCCAGGAGCGCACGGTCAAGCTGCAGGATCACCTCCAGCGCATCGCCCCGGAGCCCCCCATGTCCGAGACGCCGTCGCCGTTGCCGGGCAGCACCGAGTCCGAAGCCCCTGAAGCGTCCGAGTCCCCCGCGCCCGAGAGCGCCCAGGTGAAGGTGGCCACCGAGCCGCAGGCACCGAAGGACGATGCGGTGAACCTGGGCCAGGAGCTGAAGGGCGAGATTGAAGCCGAAGAGGCTTCGCAGGCGCCCCAGGCCGCGGATCCGGTGGTGGAGGAGGCCCTCAACAAGCTGCGCGAGGGCACCAAGGAAGGGCTGTCCCCGGCGGACCACCACGACCTGGGCGTCGCGTACATGAGCATGGGCCTCGTGGACGACGCGATGCGCGAGTTCGACCGGGCCAAGGAGGGCGGCGACGCCCGCGAGGCTCCGGAGGGTTCGGCGAAGCCGGTGAAGAAGGCTCCGACGAAGAAGGCCCCTGCGAAGAAGGCGGCGGTGAAGAAGGCCCCTGCGAAGAAGGCCTCCGCGAAGAAGGCGGCGGTGAAGAAGGCCCCTGCGAAGAAGGCCTCCGCGAAGAAGGCGGCGAGCAAGAAGTCCGCCGCGAAGAAGGCCCCTGCGAAGAAGGCTTCCTCGAAGAAGGCAGCGGGCAAGAAGACGGCCGCGAAGAAGGCGGCGGTGAAGAAGGCTCCTGCGAAGAAGGCTTCGGCGAAGAAGGCGGCGGGGAAGAAGACCGCCGCGAAGAAGGCCGCGGCGAAGAAGACCACTCGGGGCAAGCCGGCTCGCAAGGCGCGCCGGTAGGAGGTGGAAGTGCAGCAGGATTATCTCGATCGGCTCATCGCGCTGTCCCTCGACGAGGACCTGGGTGCTGCGGGGGACGTCACCTCGCTGGCGGTGGTCCCCGCCGAAGCGGAGGGCAGCGGTGAGCTGGTCGCGAAGGAGCAGATGATCGTCGCCGGCCTGGACGCCTTCGTCCGCGTCTTCCACATGGTGGACGCGGAGGTGGAGGTGGAGGTCCTCAAGCGCGACGGCGAGGAGATCAAACCGAAGGTGGTCGCCGCGCGCGTCCACGGCAAGCTGCGTTCGCTGCTGGCCGCGGAGCGCACGGCGCTCAACCTGGTGCAGCGCGCCGCCGGCATCGCGACGCTGGCCCAGCAGGCGATGACCTCCGTGCGAGGCTCGAAGCTGCGGGTGCTGGACACGCGCAAGACGCCGCCGGGAATGCGGGGCCTCGCGAAGCACGCGGTGCGCATGGGCGGCGCGTCCAACCACCGCTTCGGCCTCTTCGACGGCATCCTCATCAAGGACAACCACATCGCGGCGGTAGGTGGCGACATCACCGAAGCGGTGCGCCGCGCGAAGCTGAACGGTCCCCGGCTGGTGAAGATTGAAGTGGAGGTCACCAACTTCAAGCAGCTGGAGGAGGCCATCGCCGCGGGCGCGGACGTCATCATGTTGGACAACATGGACGACGCGCAGATCCGCGAAGCGGTGAAGCTGACGGCGAGCCGCGTGCCCATCGAAGTGTCGGGCGGCGTCACGTTGGATCGGCTGCCCCGGCTGGCGAAGCTGGGCGTGGACTTCGTGTCGATGGGCGCGCTGACGCACTCGGCGCGGGCCATGGACCTGTCGCTGGAGATCGCGACGACGAAGAAGTCCACGCGCAAGCCCCGCTCCGCGCAGGGCTGAAGCGTTCAGCGGTCTTCACGAATCCGCAGAAGAGAGCCTCCGAGTCCAGGGACTCGGAGGCTCTTTGTTTTGCCAGCTTCGGTGTTTACGGCTGGGTGCAGCGCCAGACCCCGCAGGAACCGCCGCTCGTGCCGCACTCCATCTGGGTCGAGCACGGCTTGCAGGTGCGCGAACAGATCATCTGGACCGCGGACGTCTGGTTATCGGTCGTCTCCGCCGTGGAGCCGGGAACCATGGCCAGGGCCGTACCCGCCATGATGCCGATGATCAGCGCGAATCCAGGAATCGTCTGCTTCAGTCGCGATGCCTTCATGCTTCCTCCGGGGTGGGGGCCACCGGGCCGGAGCATCCTGGCCCGCTGACAGGAGGGCATTCGAACAGACGCCGCGACGCAATCCAAGCTCACTCAGTCGCGGATCCAGCGGAAGGTCACGCGGTCGCCACCGGTGAGATGATCACCCAGACCGCCCAATGAATACATCTCCGTGTGGATGCCGAAGAGCTTGGCCTTGCTGGGAACGACGACGCGAGCCGTGCGCGCTGGTCGTTCGAAATGCGCTCCACTCTGGAACACCGCGCACCGGAATGGAGCGAGTGTCCGTGCCAGTCCGGAGCGGTGCATCGCCGTTCCAGGGCGGAGCGATGACGGCATGGGGCTCGCAATGACTCGCGGCCAAACCCCACGACTGCGAGCAGGTGTCCCATGCCGTCCGCCCCCAGCACCGAAGCCATCCAGCGCATCTCCCTGAAGAACCGCGAGTACGCATACATCGAGGACGCCAACCGTGGCGTCGTGCTGATGGAGGTGGGCCCTCGCGTGCTGACGCTCGAAGCGCACCTGACGCTCGTGGCGAAGGAGCGGATGGTGGAGCTGGGCGCCGGCAGCTGGTGCGTGGTGCGCAACCCCGTGGTGCGCGTGGACGGCCAGGTGGCGCTGGACGACTTCGGCCAGGCCCGCGTCGCGGTGGGCGACCGCGAGGTCCGCGTGGGCCCGAAGGTGTTCCCGCTGTACCCCGGCGAGGAGCTGGAGGGCGACATCGTCCCGGAATACGTCCTGGGCGTGTCGGAGGCGCTGCGTCTTCGCGCGCTCACCGCCTTCACGGACACCCACGTCCCGGACGCTCCCCGCCGCCGTGAAGCGGGTGACGAGTGGCTGGTGCGCGGCCCCGGCCGCTACGTGCCCGGCGAGTCCGTCAACGTCGTGTCGCTGGAGAAGGCCCGCGTCCTCAAGGAGACCGAGTACTGCGTCATCCTCAATCCCGTGGACCGCGCCACCGGCCGCGTCCAGGAGGGCCGCCGCAAGGTCGTCTCCGGTCCGGATGTCTTCTTCCTCGAACCCGGCGAGGCGCTGGAAGGGGACGTGCGCCGCAAGCATGTCCTGTCGGAGCTGCAGGGCCTGAAGCTCCAGGCACTGGACGACCTCTCCGAGAACGAGGGCGGCGAGCCGCGCGCACGCAAGGCCGGTGACACGTGGATCGTCCGCGGCCCTCGCACCTACGTGCCCAGCGAGAAGGTCCTCATCCACCGGGAGATCGCCGCGCTGTCATTGGGGCAGGGTGAAGGCCTGTACGTGCGCGACCTGCGCTCGGGCAAGGTGTCGCTCGTCCAGGGGCCTTGCCAGTTCATGCCGGAGGCACACCAGGAGCTGCACGAGAAGCGCCTGTCCCCGGACGCGGAGGCCCTGCTGGGCCTCACTCCGCCGCTGCCGCCCGCGGAGGCGAAGGACGCCCGTGCGCCGCGGCCCACGAGCGCGGCGGAGAAGGGGGACCGCACTCGCGCCATCGTGTTGCGCATCGAGGACAACACGGCGGTCCTCATCAACGACTTCGAGTCCAATCACGCGCGCGTGGAGTTCGGCCCCGCGAAGGTGATGTTGCGTCCGTACGAGGATGTCACCGTCCTGGATTTGTCCGGCAGCACGCCCAAGCGCCCGCGTCAGCTCAAGGTGCTGATGCTGCGGCTGGGGCCGGACTTCGCCACGGACCTGTTCGAGGTGGCCACTCGCGACCACGCGCGGCTGCGCATCAAGCTTTCGTACAAATGGCAGTTCGACGTGCAGGGCGACCCGGAGAAGGACAAGGCCATCTTCCGGGTGAACGACTTCATCGGGTACGTGTGTGAGAACCTCGCGTCGCGCATCCGCCAGGTCGCCGCGGAGAACGAGTTCGAGACCTTCCACAAGAACGCCAGCGTGCTCATCCGCCGCACCATCTTCGGCATGGATGACGCGGGCCGCGCTCGCAAGGACCGCCTCTTCTCCGAGAACCAGCTGCGCATCATCGACATCGACATCAAGGACATCGCCCCCGTCGATGAGAAGACGGCCCTGAAGCTGCGCGAGGCCATCGACACCAACATCCAGATCCAACTGGACGCCTCACGCCAGGAGGCCCAGGCCGCCGCGGAGCTCAAGCGCATCCGCAGCGAGGAGGAGAAGCAGCTCGCGGACATCGCCAGCCACCGCAAGTCGGAGGCGGAGCGCCAATCCCTCATCGAATTGCAGAACCGCAACCACCAGCTGGAGACGCTCAGCCGCGCCAAGGTGGAGGCGGAGGCCCAGCTGGAGCGCGCCCGCGTGGAGAGCGAGGAGGCCCTGGCCCGCGCCGAGTCCGACGCCCGCGCCTCGCGCATCCGCTCCGAAGCGGAGATCGAGCGCGAACGGCTCACCACCCAGGTGGCCCTGGATCGCCAGCAGCGCCTCAATGACCTGGAGGTGGAGCGCCAGTCGCGCCTCGCGGAAGTGGAAGCCGGCCAATTCCGTCAGCGCGTGGAATCCCTGGGGGGAGGGGAGAACTTCGTGAAGGCCGTGGCCGCGCAGGCCCAGGCCGCCGTCGTCGGAGGCCTGGACAAGGTCGTCTTCCTCCCCAGCGGCTCCAACCTCAACCTCTTCGACGCCATGCAGGGACTCCTGGGGCCCGGCGGACAACCCCGCCTGTCCGCCCACAACGCCCCGAAGCCGCCCGGCGACACTTCGGCCTGAAAGTGAATCGTCGATATTGAAAATGAGAATCGTTATCGAATAGAGATCGTCCCCATCGAACGGCGGCGGGTCTCCGCGGTGAAAGGTGACGACGATGAGCAACCCCGAAGGGGCGGTCCGGAAGAGCAGTGCACGGTGGTTCGGCATGGGGGCCCTGGCGGCCCTCGCGCTGGCCGTGGTGGCGCCGGGATGCAGCAGCGACGAGTGCGTGGATGCGTTCGACTGCCGCGATGAGGGGGCGGCCCCCGCAGGCAAGGCCTGGACCTGCAACGCGGACAAGAAGTGCGAGCAGCGCACCCTGACTCCGACCGAAGAGCCTGAGACGGACGCGGGCACGGGCGGTGAGACGGACGCGGGCACCACCACTGACGCCGGGACGACCACCGACGCGGGCACGCCTCCCACGGATGGCGGCGCGGAGCTGTGCCGCAACGCCGTGGCCTGCACGGAGCAGAGCATCGACAAGCTCCGGCTCCGCACGGTCGTCTCCGACGGCGGCGTGATCGAAGAGGGCACGACGGCGGGCGAGCACCTCACGTACCTGGATGGCCGCGGGGGTGGCACGGCGGTGCCGGACTCGTACACCTACGCGCGCTTCACGGCGACGGGCCTGGAGAAGGTCTACATCGATGACCAGTCCTCGCTGGATTCGACCGCGTGGGACGTCGCGGTGCGCCGCTACGTCGTCCGCTTCAACAGCGGCGTGTCCGGCCCGTCGTGCGTGACCGTGGCTCAGACGGCGGACGGCACGACGTTCGAGTCGGTGACCTCCGTGCCCACGGATGCGCAGTTCGTGGCGGAGAACTACTACACGCCCGACACCTGCACGTTCACCGGGGACTCGTTTGGCCTTCAGAGCCCGGCGACCCAGACCCTCTCGTACTGGGACTACGCTTCCTGCCTGCAGATGACGAACAAGGTCTACCTGGTCCAGCTGGCGGACGGCCGTCACGTGAAGCTGCAGGTCAAGGACTTCTATGAGCCCGCGATCCAGGAGGAGTGCAACACGACGGGCAAGGTGAGCTCGACGGCCAGCTCCGGGTCGATCCGCCTGCGGTGGTCCTTCCTGCCGTGATGACCCCCGGGGTTCCCACGCTGCTCCTGCTGCTGGCCGGCGCGGGAACCCCGCGCGGCCTCCCGCACGAGCGGGAGGCCGTACAGAAGCGGGTCGCCGAGTCCGGGCGGCCCACCTCGCCTGGCGCGCAGGCGCCGCGCTATGAGCCCGAGGACACGGTGGAGTCCGTCGTGTCGCCGGGCGGGCGCTTCCGCATCCACTTCACCCGCCAGGGCACGCACGCCGTGCCGCCAGCGGACGCGGATGGCACCGGCGTGCCCGACTTCGTGGAGCTCGTCGGGCGCACCTACGAACGCGTGGCGACGTCCTACGTGGACCTGGGTTTCCGCCTGCCGCCCGACGACACGAATCCGGCCGGGGACGACGGCGGCGACGGCCGCTTCGACGTGTACCTGGTGGACTTCGCGAGGATTGGCGACGGCGCCTTCCGGCAGGAGACCTGCCTGGAGGGCGTCACGCGCTGCACCGGCTTCATGCTCCAGGAGAACGACTTCACGGGCTACAACTACCCGTCCGACGCAGAGGCCGTGGAGATCCTGGCCAGCCACGAGTTCTTCCACGCGGTGCAGGCCGCCTACCGGCCCGACCTGGGCGGCGTCGCCTCCGAGGGCACCGCCGTCTGGGCCACCGAGCGCTTCGAGCCCGCGCTCGACGACCTGGAGCACTTCACCCGCGGCTACATGCTGACTCCGGACAGCACGCTGGTGCTGGACCCCGCGGGGCCGGGCGTGACCTTCATCTACGGCGCGGGGCTCTTCTTCCAGTTCGTGGGCGAGCGCTACGGTGACGGCGCGCTCGTCGCGCTGCTGGAGGAGTCCGTGCGCCAGCCGGAGGCCCGCTGGCCGGTGCTGCTGGACACCTGTCTGCGCCGCGACTTCGCCTCCAGCTTCGACGCGGCCTTCGCCCAATTCGCCACCTGGAACCTGGGCACCGGCCCGCGCGCGACGCCAGGGTTCGGCTACGCGCGAGGGGAGGGCTATGCATCGGTGGCGAAGACGGCGGCGGAGCTCCCCACCACGATCGACCGCGTGCGCGTCGCGGCGGCGGCCTCGCGGATCTTCGAGCTCCCCGGCGGCGCTTCCTTCGTGGGCGCCTCGTTCGAGCCCGAGCCGGGCATCGACCCGGCCACGGTGCACCTGGTCGTCGCGGCCGTCACGGATGACGCCGTGCTGCGGGTGGCGACCGTGGACGGGCCGGACGCCCTGCGCGCCCAGGTGGCCGCGGATGACGCCACGCGCGTGATGGTGGCGGTCGTGGACGGCCGGATGGAAGGCCTGGGCCGCTATGGCCGGCTGTGCATCGCGGCCACCGGCCAGGCCGCGTCCTGCGCGCCGCTCGAGTCGATGGACGCGGGCACGGACGCCGGATCCGACTCTGGGACGCCCGATGCCGGCGCGGACGCGGGCACCTCCGATGCGGGGACCGTGGACGCGGGCAGGCCCGTGGATCCCATCGATGATCCGCGCACGCCCTCGGATGACGGTGGCTGCCAGGCCGCGGGTGGCCCCCTGTCCGGTGCGCTCGTCGCGCTGCTGCTCGGCGGGGGCCTGCGGGCCCGGCGGCGTTCACGGGCGCGTTAGCGCTCGAACTCGTCGCACCCCGTCTCCTGCTTGGACGGGAAGGCGGACTTCTTCTCCTGGCGCACGTAGTCGTGGCTCTGGGAGAAGAGGTCCGGGCTGCTCACGGTCACGGTGCCCTTCGCGGCGTCGGCCGTCTTCCACTGGAGCGCCTCCGGCTTGCCGTCCGCGGCCGTGAGCCCCAGCACCCAGGCCCCGGCGCCCTTGCCGGCCTCCACGGACG
Organism: Corallococcus sp. AB030; assembly: GCF_003668965.1. Classification (NCBI taxonomy): domain Bacteria; kingdom Pseudomonadati; phylum Myxococcota; class Myxococcia; order Myxococcales; family Myxococcaceae; genus Corallococcus; species Corallococcus sp. AB030. The sequence goes on along the minus strand of NZ_RAWQ01000078.1, from coordinate 13,836 downwards.
TCACCTTCATCGTCGTGGCCTCCTGGCCCAGCTGCACCTCCACCTCGCCCGTCGCGGGCTTGACGGTGAAGCTGCGCGTCGCGGCCGAGCAGGGCTTGAGCACCACGAAGCCCTTGCCCTGACGCGTCAGCTCCACCCACGTCCCCGCGAACGGCTGGAGCTTGTCCGCGGCCACGGGAGCCTTCGCGGCCGTGGGCGCTGACTCCGACGCGCAGTCCAGGTCCTCGCGCTTGAGCAGCCCCGCCGTGGCCTTCTGGGGCCCCTGGAAGCGCGCGGCGAGGAAGTCCGGCTCCACCGGGTCGACGTAGGCCTCCACCGCGTCCCCGGACACCACGAACGCCTTGCGCGGCGTGTTGGCCGCGTCAGACGCGTGGAAGACCGCCTTGGACACCTTCACCTTGCAGATGCTCAGCGGCTTGGAGGTGCTCCGGGCGAACGTGTCCTTGCCTGAATAGCCGGCGCCGCAACAGGACGGTGACGGACCCGACTCCAGGACGAATTGCTTGGGATTGACGCGCAGCGTCCAGGCGTCTTCCTCACCCGCCTGATGAAGTGACCAATTCGTGGCTGTCTTCTTCTGGACGACCAGGGCGCAATCGCAGGTGCCCGCGCTGCTGCCCTGCGGGAACGAGCCCGCGAAGTGCACGAGCGTCTCGTTGCTGCCCTCGACGATGGCGAGCGTCCCGCTCTTGTTCGAATAGACCCCCGTGAGTCCCTCGGACCCCTGAGCCGAGGCGTCCGGGACCGCGCTCGTGACGCAAATGGCAAACAGCAATGCAAAATTTTTGAATTCCGGTTGGATCCTGGACATCGGACTGGTCCTCCTGGGCAGGTTCTTCAGTCTCAGCGGATCGATCCGTTGAAACTGAAATTGCTGGAATCACTGGTTTCACACGATTGTGACTGGGAATGCGAAACTGATCGCATTGCCTTTCGATAATCCGGGCAATCCAAGCATGTCCGCGGCGCCTTTGGTCGCGGCCAGACATAGAGGGGTCTTCTCCGTGACCGTCTCCAACATCCGCGTCAATTCGGGCGACACGCTTTCCGGCCTCGCGAAGCGCTACAACACGACCGTTGACGCGCTGGCCAAGGCGAACAACATCAAGGATCCGAACAAGATCCTGGCCGGCCAGACGCTGAAGGTGCAGGACGGTTTCGACACGAAGGGCACCAACAAGTCGAGCGCGGGGACGAAGACGTCGGGCGACAGCTTCACGCAGTCCACGGACGGCGCGAAGGCGACCACGCCCGCCGCGAACACGAACTCCAGCAGCGCGACCAACGGGGAGCTGGGCGGGCTGAGCCGCAAGTACGAGGCGCGCGGCCCCGGCACCGTGTCCACGGGCAAGGGTGACAAGGGCGGCGTGTCCTACGGCTCCTACCAGTTCGCCTCCGCGAACGGGTCCGCGCAGTCGTTCGTCAACTCGCTGAAGAAGACGAACCCGGAGTTCCACAAGGCGCTGTCGGGCAGCAAGCCGGGCACCGCGGAGTTCTCCGCCGCGTGGAAGCAGCTGGCCGCGAAGGACCCGAAGGGCTTCGACAAGGCGCAGCACGACTACATCAAGACCACGCACTACGACGCGGGCGCCGCCAACATCAAGAAGGCGACGGGCATCGACCTGGACAAGCGCTCCGCGGCGCTGCGGGACGTGGCCTGGTCCACCTCCGTGCAGCACGGCCCGGGCAAGGCGGACGACATCTTCAAGAAGGCGCTCAACGGGCGCGACCCCGCGAAGGTGAGCGACGAGCAGCTCATCAAGGACATCTACGCCGAGCGCGGCCGCACCAACGCCAGCGGCACCCTGGTGCACTTCTCCGGCAGCTCCAAGGACGTGCAGAAGGGCGTGGCCAACCGCTTCAAGTCGGAGGCGAAGGACGCCCTCGCGATGCTGAAGCAGGAGAAGTCGGGCACCACGACCAAGCCGGCCAACACCAACACGGGCGTGGTTCCCCCGTCCGTGAACAACGGCTCGAAGCCGGGCACCACGGAAGGCAAGCCCACGACGCAGGGCACGAACACCTCCAAGCCCACCACGGAGGCGGCCCCGGCGAACACGGAGCAGGTGGCCCCGTCCAAGGACAAGCCGGCGGTGCACGTGAAGGTGCCGTACTACAGCCAGTTCGAGAACGGCCACGGCTACACCGCGAGCGACACGGCGTGCTTCAAGGCCGCGACGGCGATGGCGCGTGACTCCGGCGCGACCGTGCTGGGCCCGGACCGCCGCATCCAGGTGGGCAAGAGCGAGAACGGCGTCGGCGCGCTCAACGTGGACTCGAAGAAGGCCGCCGAGGGCCGCAGCTACATCGACAAGCAGCTGGAGGCCGGCAAGCCGGTGGTCGTGGGCGTGAGCCACAAGGACGCGAGCTACAACGCGGACGGCCTCACGGACCACTTCGTGACCATCACGGGCCGCGGCGTCGACGACAAGGGCCGCACCTACTACACGTTCCACGACCCGGGCACGAAGAACGCCAGCACGGGCAAGGACACGAACCCGAACAACCGCTTCTACGTGGATGACAAGACCGGGAACATGTACCGCCCCGGCAAGGCCGCGAACGGCTACGTGACGGAGCGCCACTACGACGTGGCCATGGTGCGCATCAACAAGTAGCCCCGGCGGCGAAAGCCCCCGGAAGTGATTCGGCCCGGCGACCTCGTGAAGAGGTCGACCGGGCCGTTATGCGTCATCCGTCTGGGATTCGAAGCGACGGGTCCTACGCCTGCGCCGCCTCGCGCCTCGCGGGCACCTCGCCGCGCAGCTCCGCGACCTCGGCGCGCAGGAGCCAGTCGGTGGGGAAGTCCGTGGACGCGCGGGCGATCTGCTCCAGCCGCTCGGCGGCCAGCTGTCCCGTCTCGCGGATGCGGCGCACCTCCGTGTAGAGGGCGGCCAGCGACGGGGGCAGGGCCTGCGCCTTGCGCTCGCGCGCCTGGGCCTCGCCGTCGCCCGCGGTGAAGGCGTCCATCTCCCCGAACCACTCGTCCCACGTGCCCGGGTCGGCGGGGCCGCCCGCCACGGACGGCAGCCGCTCCGTCAGGTACAGGCGCGCCATGGACGGCAGCGTCAGCTCTTGTCCGGCCAGCGTGCCGCGCAGGGCAATCACTTCTCCGCCGCCCACCGCGAAGCCCTCCAGCACCAGCCCGCTGTCGAGCGTGAGCGTGAAGTTCCCGCGCTCCGGCAGGGTGCCCTGGCCAAAGGCGACCAGCGCCGCGCCGCTGAACGGCTTGTCCAGGGCGTGCCCGTTCATGGACGTGAGGATGGGGCCCTCCAACCGGGCCAGCGCGGTGGACAGGCCCGGGGCCACGTCCTTCGCGGCGGGCAGCAGCTCCACCACCTTGCCCGTCACCTCGCGGCCGTCCGCGAGCACCAGGTGGTTGACCGTGCGCGCGCGCAGCGCCTCGTTCAGGCCGAGGTCTCCGCCGCGCTTCCACGCGAGCGTGGACTCGAACTCGGACAGGACTTCGAAGAGGTGCTCGAAGTCGCGCGCCACGAAGAGCTGCGGCTGCATGCGGGTGATGTCGTAGTCCGTGTCCGCGCACGCCACGCCCAGGGGCAGCTTGTGCACGGCGGACGTCAGGCAGTGCCGGGCCTCGCCGATGCTGGACAGCAGGCCCGCGCCGTAGATGCGCGGGTGCTTCAGGTCGCCAATCAGTCCGTACTCCGCGGTCCACCAGTACAGGCGGCTCGCGCGGGTGCTCTCGCTGATGTAGCGGTGGCTGGCGTTGGCGGCCTCCAGGCGGGCCTGGGCGTGGGCGATCTCCTCCTCCGTCGCGGTGGGGTCCTCCTTCACCACGGAGAGGTTGCGGATGGCCTCGAAGACGGCCTGGTCCTCCACGCTGGCGATGGCCTTGAAGCCCACCAGCCCCACGGCCTTGAGGTACTGGGCATAGCGCGCGTTCGCGATGATGGGCGCGTGGCCCGCGCTCTCATGGACGATGTCCGGCGCGGGCGTGTACTGGATGTGCTCGTGCGTGCGGATGTCCGCCGCGATGGCCAGCACGCCCAGCGCCTGCAGCTCCGTGAAGACGGCCGGCGGGATGAAGCCGCGCACCGCCACGCAGGACCAGCCCAGCTGGGACAGCTTCTCGTTCATCTCGTCCAGGCTGGGGATGGCCTCCGCGCCAATGCCCGTGGCCTCCAGGCCCTCCAGGTAGACGGGGTGCGCCTTGTCGCTCAGGTGCTCGCGCAGCTGCCCCAGGATGTGCCGCCACACCGCCTGATCCCTGGGCGTGTACGCCGCGTAGTCCTGGCCCACCACGTAGCGGCGCAGGTGGGCGGGAAGGCGGGCAATGGTCCGTTCCGTGGGCGTCATCGCGAGCGGCTCCTTCAGGAGATGCAGGACTCCTGAAGAATACGCACCCCACTGCAAGACGGAAATCCGGCAGAATTCGACGTCTTCGTCGGATTATCGCCGTTTGTTCAGGCGGCGACGCAGCCCGTCAAGGATGGATTGGACGGCGGGGCTGAGGCCTCCGGAGGGCCAGACGGCCACCACCTCCACGACCTGGGGCTCCTGTTCGCGCAGGGGCCAGACGTGGAGGTCCGAGGGGAAGGGCTGGGTGGGGCGTACGTCCGGGGCGATGGTGCAGGCCTTGTAGGCGCGCAGCAGCTCGTAGAGGTGGAGGAAGCTCTCCACCCGGCCGACCTCGGTGACGGACACGCCGTGCGCTGCGAAGCGCGCGCTGTTGGCGCCGCCGTAGGGGTCGTCCCGCAGCCAGTCCACGAAGCGCTGGCCCTGGAGGTCCTTCACGTCCAGGGTGCGGCGGGAGGCGTGCGCCTTCGCGAGCGGGGAGTCGGGGCCCGCGATGACCGCGAAGGACATGCGCAGCAGGGACTCTGTGTCCACGCCCTCGTGCGGGGGCAGGGGTGTGAAGTCGAGCGCCAGGTCCTGCTGCCGCGTCTGCACCTGGCGCATGAGCTCGTGCGAGCCGCCGAAGCCCACCACCAGCTTGAGGTCGGCGGCGGCGGCGTCCTGCGCGATGCCACCCAGCAGCGACATGGACAGCGTGGGGTTGAGGCCCAGGCGCAGGGTGGGCTCCACGCGGGCCAGGTCCATCAGCCGCTTCACGTCCAGCTGGTGAAGCGGCGTCTGGGTGCCCGCGTAGAGGCGCTCTCCTCGCGCGGACAGTTGCAGGCGCCGGCCCGGCCCCCGCTCCAGCAGGGCGGCGCCATCCGCGAGCGCTTCCTCCAGGGCGCGGATGTGCTCGCTCACGACGGAGCGGGCGACGCCCAGGTGCTCCGCGGCGGCGTCGATGCTGCCTGCCTCCACGGCGGCGGTGAAGGACTCGAGCCAGACCAGGTGTCGCTGGAGCTTGCGCGGGGGCATGGGGCCAAGACGCGCTAGAGGAAGAAGTCGGGCAGCAGCTCCGCGCCGGGGACGGACTGGTACTTGTCCAGGTTGGTGACGCCGGCGGCGCGCAGCACTTCATCGTCGATGCAGAAGTTGCCGGTGAAGGAGCGGCTGGGCTTGGTGAGGATGGTGTACGCGGCGTCGGCCATGATCTCCGGCGTGCGGCTGCCCTTGATGGTGTCGTCGCCGCCCAGCAGGTTCTGCACGGCGGCGGTGGCGATGACGGTGCGGGGCCACAGCGTGTTGACGGCGATGCCGTCGTCCTTGAGCTCCTCCGCCATGCCCAGCGCGCACAGGCTCATGCCGTACTTCGCGATGGTGTAGGCCACGTGGGGGCCGAACCAGCGCGGCTCCATGTTGAGCGGCGGCGAGTTGTTGAGGATGTGCGGGTTGGAGGACTTCTTGAGGTACGGGATGCACGCCTGCGAGCACGCGAAGGTGCCGCGCGTGTTGATGCCGTGCATCAGGTCGAAGCGCTTGAGCGGCGTCTCCAGCGTGCCGGTGAGGCTGATGGCGCTGGCGTTGTTCACCAGGATGTCGATGCCGCCGAAGGTCTCCACGGCCTTGGCGACGGCGGCGTGGATCTGCGCCTCGTCGCGGATGTCCACCACGCAGGGGAGGGCCTTGCCGCCGGCCTCTTCAATCTCCTTCGCCGCCGTGTAGATGGTGCCGGGCAGCTTGGGGTGCGGGTCCGTGGTTTTCGCGGCGATGACGATGTTGGCGCCGTCGCGGGCCGCGCGCAGCGCGATGGCCTTGCCGATGCCGCGGCTGGCGCCGGTGATGAAGAGGGTCTTGCCTTGGAGGTTGGACATGGGCCGCATCCTGACCCACTCCACCGCCGCGTGCATCTGGAAGACACCCGGTGGACCGGGGCCGCGAGGAGCCCCGGTCCCCGGACTGTCGGTTACTGCGTGATGCAGGTGACCGTTTCGAGCATGGTCACATTGGAATTGCCGGTGGTGCCCCAGTTGCCCACGCCGTTCGTGCCCACGACGAATGAGTAGGCGGAGCCACGGATGGCGGTGGTGAAGCTGCTCGCGCCGGTGTGGCCCTGGTCCTGGCAGAAGCGGCGGGCGGTATCGGCGGCGCTGCTGAAGTTCCCGGTGGGCTGGTTGGGGAGGTACGTGCCAATCTGATAGCCATTGACTGCGGGAGTCGTGTAGGTGACGCCCGAGTTGGAAGTGAAGCAGGTGACGGTCTCCAGCATGGTCACGTTGGAATTGCCGGTGGTGCCCCAGTTGCCCTGAAGCATCCCCTCATTTTCGATTTCCCCTCTGAGCTTGCTCGCTCGGCTGCTCATGCATTCTCCGAGGGGAATCTTCAAATGAGGGGATAGCTCAGCCAGTTGCCCACGCCATTCGTACCCACGATGAACGAGAAGGCGGAGCCACGGATGGCGGTGGTGAAGCTTTGCGCGCCGCTGTGGCCCTGGTCCTGACAGAAGCGGCGGGCGGTGTCGGCGGCGCTGCTGAAGTTCCCGGTGGGCTGGTTGGGGAGGTACGTGCCAATCTGATAGCCATTGGCCGTGGGCGTCACATAGGTCTGGTAGGTGTCAGCGCTGGCCGACGACGCGAAGCCCACGACGAAAAGCAGGGACACGAAGAGGGAGGGAAGAACGCTGCTGCGACGAAACATGTTTATCCTCGGCTAGGGGGTGATGCGGGGGGATCAGGACCGTAGCGGCTCGCGGGGTTGAAATCACTGCTTCACGGATTGGAGACATTTCAAGAATGCTGTGGGTGCGAGCCGAGACGTAGGCGCGGTGCGCGACCCGCGCATGGTCTACGCTGCGCCCCATGCGACTGCTCCCACTCCTCGCCCTGGTGGTGTTGACCGTCCGCTGCGCCCACGCGCCGGAGGCCGCGCCGACTGCATCCGCGCCGCCCTCCGTTTCGTGGCCGGAGGCCCTGCCCCCCGCGCTGCGGCTGCCGGACACCGTTCGGCCCGTGCACTACGCGCTGGATCTGAAGCTCGTGCCCTAGGAGGACAGGTACCCGGGCAGCGTCACCATCGACGTGGAGGTCCGCGAGCCCGTGCGCCAGGTGTGGCTGCATGCGCAGGACGTGGAAGTGACGCGTGCTCGTGTCACCGTGGCGGGCCGCACGTTCGATGCGAAGCCTGTCACCGCGCCCGAAGGACGTCTGGGATTGCTGCTGCCGGAGGAGCTGCCGGTGGGCAAGGCCCAGCTCCTGCTCGACTTCACCGGCAAGGTGGACCGCGAGCGCAGCCAGGGCATCTACGGGGTGGAGGAGGGCGGTGAGCCCTACCTCTACACGTTCTTCGAACCCATCGACGCGCGCCGCGCCTTCCCGTGCTTCGACGAGCCGACCTTCAAGGTGCCGTGGCGTCTGCGCTTCACCGTGAAGGCCGGACACGTGGCGCTGGCCAACCATCCCGTCGTGTCGCGCGAGCCGCTGGCGGACGGACTGGAGCGCGTCACCTTCGCGGAGAGCAAGCCGATGCCCAGCTACCTCGTGGCCTTCATGGTGGGGCCGTTCGACATCGTCGAGGCCGGCACCGTGGGACGCACGAACGTGCCGCTGCGCTTCATCGTCCCCAAGGGCCGGGGCGCGGAGACGCGCTACGCCGCGAGCATCACGCCTCGCATCGTGAAGGGACTGGAGGACTTCTTCGACCAGCCCTATCCGTACGAGAAGCTCGATGTGGCGGTCGTGCCCCGGTACTGGGGCACCATGGAGCACCCGGGCATCGTCGCACTCGGGCAGCCGCTCACGCTCATTCCTCCCGGTGAGGAGACGCTGGCCCGCCGCAAGTCGTACGCGGTCATCGCCAACCATGAGCTGGGCCACTACTGGTTCGGGGACGTCGTCACCTGCTCCTGGTGGAACGACATCTGGCTGAACGAGTCCTTCACCGCGTGGTTGGACCGGCAGACCGTGGACCGGCTGGAGCCGTCCTGGGACTACCAGCAGGAGCGCGCCATGTCCGCGACCCGCTCCGCCCTGGCGTCGGATGAGCTGGCGTCGGCGCTGCCCGTTCGCAAGCCGGTGGAGAGCAATGACGACATCGTGGGCTCGTTCGACAACGGGACGACGTATGACAAGGGCTCGTCCGTCATCGCCATGTACGAGGCCTGGATGGGCCCCGAGCGCTTCCGCGACTTCCTCCGGGGCTATGTCCGCAAGCACGAGTGGAAGGTCGCGACGATGGAGGACTTCCTCGCGGACCTGTCCCAGGCGGCGGGGCCGGAGGTGGCGCAATCCTTCGGCGGGTTCATCGAGCGGAGCGGGGCGCCTCGGATCACCGCGCAGCTGTCGTGCCCGGCGGGCGGTGCTCCGTCCGTGAAGCTGTCGCAGGAGCGGTACCTGCCCGTGGGCTCCAAGGCGGACTCGCGGCAGGAATGGCAGGTGCCCGTGTGTCTTCGCGTGGGCACGGGCACGCAGTCGTCGCGGGTGTGCTCGATGTTGCAGGGGCCGTCCGCGGAGGTCGCGTTGCCCACGAAGCAGTGCCCGGCGTGGGTGCTGCTCAACGCGGGCGGCACGGGTTACTACCGCAGCGGTTACACCCGCGAGCAGTTGACGAAGCTGCTCGCGACTCCGGCCGCCGCCTTCACTCCCGCGGAGCAGATGGCGCTCTGGGCGGATGTGGATGCGGCGGTGAGCCGGGGCGACCTGCCGCTGGGGGAGGCGCTGAAGTCGGTGCCTGCTTCCGCGAAATCGACGAACCGGCTCGTGGTGCAGAGCGGTGCCTCGCTGCTGGAACTCGTGCGTCTGGAGCAGCTCACGCCCGAGGAGCGCCAGCGCTTCCGCGCGTGGGTGGCCTCGCTCTACTCGGCGCGTGCGCGGGCCATGGGCTGGGTGCCGAAGCCGGGCGAGGACGACTCCGTGAAGGATTCACGCTCCCTGTTCCTCCGGCTGGCCGGTGGTCTGGGCGATGACCCTCGGCTGGTGAAGGAGGCGCTGCCCCTGGTGCGCGCATGGCTGGCGGACCGGAAGTCGGTGGACCCGGAGGCGTTCAGTGCCGCGCTGCCCCGAGCAGCGACGCACGGCGATGCGGCGCTGTTCGACGCGCTGCTGGAAGCGGCGAGGAAGGAACAGGACCGCACCGAGCGTTCCCGGCTGCTGATGTCGCTGGGCTACTTCCGGAACCCGGAGCTGTTGTGGCGGGCGCTGGGGCTCGTGGTGTCGCCGGACTTCGATGTGCGGGACTCGCAGAGCATCCTCCGGATGGCGTTGATGTTGCCGGAGTCGCAGTCGCTGGCGTGGAACTTCTATCAGACGCACTTCGATGCGCTGACCCAGCGGCTGCGTTCGGATGAGCTGGGTCGGCTGATTGGCCAGACGGGGAGCCTCTGCGATGACATCCACCTGGCGCAGGTGGAGACGTTCCTGACGCCCCGCGTGGACAAGATTGAAGGCGGACCGCGCGCGCTCACCCGGGCCCTGGAGTCCATCCGGCTGTGCATCGAGTCCCAGAAGCTCCAGTCCCCGAGCGTCAAGGCGTTCCTCCGCGCCCGGTGAGCCCCACGGCCTGAAGCCTCACGGACCGTAGGGGCACATCTTCAGCATCTGCGCGATGGGCGGGCGGCAGAGCTCCAGGAGCTGTGTCTCGTCCAGGAACGAGGAGGTCCGCGCCTTGAAGAAGCAGGCCGCGGGATCATCCGAGGGCTGGGCGTACTGGCAGAGCTGGAGCGCCTGCGGGTCGGCGAGGAAGCCTTTCTCCTGCACCCGGAGGAAGCACCGTGCCGGGGTGTCGGAACGGGCACCCTGGCAGAGCTGCGCCGCGATGCTCTCGCTCACCGAGCTGCCCTGGCGCGCCGCTTCGAAGCAGGAGTATTGCGACGCACCCTCGGGTGGGCCTTCCATCTGCCCCACCGCCGGAAGCCCGAGCAGCGCGGCAGCCAGCCCCCAGGCACCTCTCCAATGGCCTCGCTTCATCGTTCACCCCCCAAAGAAGGTGGGGGAGTCATGGCCCGCATGGGAGGGACGGGCGGGAAGACAGCCGCCGTGCGCCGGCCGCGTCAGTCGTGCACGGTGCGACTGTCGGCGGGCACGGCCGCCCGGTCCTTCAAGCCGTAATCCCTCACGACGTGCGCCACCCGCAGGCGGTAGTCGCTGAACACGCCTCCTCGGCCTTCGCGCTGGGCCTCACGGTGGGCCTCCTGTCGCCGCCACTCCGCCACCGCCGCCTCGTCGCGCCAGTACGACAGGGAAAGCATCTTCCCCGGGGTGCTGAGGCTCTGGAACCGCTCGATGGAGATGAAGCCGTCGATGTCCGCCAGCAGGGGCCGCAGCTCCGCCGCGAGGTCCAGGTATCGCTGCCGATGCGACTCGTGTGTCCAGACCTCGAAGATGACAGCAATCATTCCAGTCCTCCCAGGACGCGGGCATTGGTGGAAGCACGCCAGGTGACGGGGCCCGACAACGGTGACAGGTCCAGGCCGCTCGCGAGCACACGCTCCGCCGCCGCCTTTGCCATCGTCGTCGCGAGCAGGGGCCCGGGGCAGGCATGCGAGCCCAGGCCGAAGGTGAAGCTCTGGCGCCGCGCGCGCTTTGGCAGGAAGGCGTCGGGCCGGGGATTCTCGAGTGGATCCCGATTCGCGGCGGCGAGCACGACGACCACGGTCGCGCCGGCTTCCAGCGCCTGACCCGCGATGGTCGCGGCGGCATGGGTGAAGCGTCGCGTGTTCTGGACCGGCGAATCGTGTCGAGCCGCTTCCTGGACCACGTCGTCCATCGTGCACGCGCCATGTGAGAGCTGCTCGCGCAACTCGGGCACGTGAGCGAAGGCCCGCAGCGTCGCGCCCAGGAGCCCGGCCGTCGCTTCATATGCCTGGGTGAGCAGGCCCACGGCGTTCGGGATGCGCAGGTCCTCCGAGCCATGGCCTTCCAGAAGCCGCGTCGTGAACGCGGTCCTCGCCGTGGACTGGAAGCAGGCCGCCACGCGTTCGTTCAGCCTCGCCGCACCCTCACTGCCCGCAGGAGGACCGGCGGCCGAGCGGACATAGGCATCCACGTCCTGCACGCTCGCCTCCAGCGTGTCTTCCGGGAAGCCCAGCAGCGACCCCAGCACGAACACGGGAAGCTGGAGGGCGGTGTCCGGCAGCCGAGACAGTGATGGCGTCGCGAACAGCCGTGCCGCCCAGCGGCGGCTCTCCGCTTCGACCTCACACAGCGCCTCCGGCAATGCGCGTGAAAGCGTCTGCTTCACGGCGGGGTAGGAGCCTCCGTCGTTCATCCGCACCAGCCGGCCAAAGAGGGCCCCGGCGGCGGTGCCCACCAGATGCGGAGGCACCGGCTCCGACAGTGGCCGGACCCGACAGTGCTCGCTCGTGAGCACCGCGCGGACGGTGGCCGCATCCGCCGCGATCCATGGCCCGAAGCCGGGGACGCGGTGCAGTCCTCCCCGGGCGCGAAGCCCCGCGTAGTAGGGGTACGGGTCGGTGTGGGTGACGGCCTGATACGGGTCGGTGGGTGGTGTCATCGGTCCTCGTGGCCGGGCACTCTGCTGCCGTTGCCGTGTCCGTGTGTTAGAAAATGGTTCGTCATGGAACGAACGATGAATGCAGGGCCGGACCTCACGACGCTGGCGACGGCCGTGGGGGACGCCACGCGGATCCGGATGCTGGAGCTGCTCATGGAGGGACGGGCGCTCATCGCGAAGGAACTCGCGTTCGGCACGGGCGTCAGCCCCGCGACGGCGACCGCGCACCTTCAGCGGCTGGAGCAGGCCCGGCTGGTCCGCGCCACCCGGCAGGGGCGCAACAAGGTGTTCCGGATCGCCACGCCCACCGTGGCGCGGATGGTGGAAGCGCTGATGACCGTGGCGGTCCGTGGACCCCGTGCGTCAGTGACTCCGGAACCCCTGCGTGCCGCGCGCTACTGCTACGACCATCTTGCGGGCAGATTGGGCATGGGCATCACCGACGCGCTCCTGCGGGCCGGGCATCTCGCCCTTCGTAAACGCGCGTTCGCGCTCACCCCGAGCGGCGAGGCGTGGTTCCAGGACTTCGGAATCGACCTGGCGCCCGTGCGCGAGCAGCGGCGCCACTTCGCCCACCGCTGCCTGGACTGGAGCGAGCGGCGCGACCACCTTGCAGGGGCGCTGGGCGCGGCGCTCGCCGCCCGGGTGTTCTCATTGGGATGGGTGGAACGTCAGCCCGACTCTCGCGGCCTCATCGTCACGCCTGGAGGCCAGCGGGGGATCAAGCGTCACTTCGGCGCGCTGTAGGCCGCGGCGTTCGCGTCCGCGCGCTCCCGGGTGCGCTGGATGGCGACGGAGACCGCTTCGCCCACGACGCGAGGGAGGCCGTGGGAGTCCATCGCCATCAGGCCCGCCTCGGTGATGCCTCCCGGGGTCGCTATCTCCGTGATGAGGCGAGGGGTGGTGGCGCCGGGTTCGGCCAACAGCTTCGCCGCGCCAATGAGCGTTTCCTTCGCGAGTGCCGCCGCCTCCGCCGCGTCCATTCCGTGCGCCATCGCGGCCAGGGCCAGGGCCTCCACGAAGCGGAAGACATACGCGGGGCCCGTGCCGCACACGCCCGTGCAGACCGTGAGCGCTTCCTCGGTCATCCACATGGGCCGTCCCGTCGCCGCGAAGACGGACTCGGTGGCCTGTCTCGCGGCCTCCGTCGTCCGAGTTCCGGCCGACAGGGGCGTCACGCCTGCTCCCACGCGCACGGGCGTATGGGGCAGGGCGCGGATGACAGAGACGCTGGAGGGCAACGCCGCTTCCAACTGCGCGAGTCGTACGTCCGCGGAGAGCGACACCACGGTCTGCCCAGGTTCCAAGGCAGGCGAGATGACCGCCATCAGGTCCCGCAGCTGCGCCTGTCGCACCGCCAGCACGACTACGGCCGCGCCCCGCACCGCCTGCGCGTTGTCCACGAGGACGTGCACGCCGTGCCGGGAGCGCAATTCCTCTCCGCGCTCGGGCCGGCGCACCGTGACGCGAAGGTCCGAAGGACGTACGTGGCCGGACCGCAACAGTCCCAGGATGAGGGCTTCGGCGATCTTGCCGCCCCCCAAAAGGACGACGGGGGCGGGAATGGAGGGGGACGCCATGGCTGAAGCCTAACCTCAGGTAGGCCGCCAGGAGTTCGCCAACAGGGTCCGTGACCCTGTGGTCTCCGCGACGGCGCGCGCCTTGGCGGGGTGCGGCAATGGGGAACGACGGGATGCAGGCGCGGACGGTGGGGCGGGCCCACGAAGAGAGGCGCCCGCCCGGGGCCGGTTACCTCCAACCTTGTCCGACAGTCGGACAGGTTTCCACTGCATGAGGCCCGGGGCCACGCCAGCCCCGCCATTGAGCGACGTCGGGCGTGCCAACGCCAAGGTGATGACACGGACAGCGGCGCCCGCCCGGAGCCGGTTTCCTCAAAACTTGTCCGACAGTCGGACAGGTTTTCGCCGCATGGGGTCCGGGGCCGTGCTGGCCCGACGGGTGACGTCGAGTCCATGTCAGACCCCTGTGGTTGGATGGCGATGCTGGGGCGAAGAGGGGATGGGGATGGTGCGAGTG
>NZ_RAWQ01000077.1:0-39564 GCF_003668965.1 Corallococcus sp. AB030 | reverse complement strand
CGGGAGTCTCGTCCTTTCCCTCGGCGCGAGCCTTCTCCGCGATGGCGTCTTCCATGTAGCCGATGAAGGCGGTCTCCAGGCTGTCCGCGTTCCGGGCCTCGATGAGCTTCTGGGGGCTGTCCGCCGCCAGCACCTTGCCCGCGTTCATGAGGGAGATGCGGTCGCAGCGCATCCCCTCGTTCATGAAGTGCGTGGTCACGAAGATGGTGACGCCCTGCTTGCGAGACAGGTCGATCAACAGCTCCCAGAAGCTGTCCCGGGCGACCGGATCCACTCCCGACGTGGGCTCGTCCAGGATGAGGATCTGCGGCCCGTGCAGCACGGCGACGGCCAGCGAGAGCCGCTGGCGCAGGCCCATGGGCAGGTCTCCGGCCAACGCCTCCAGGTGCGCGCCCAGCCCGAACCGCTCGACCAGCTCGTCGATGCGCGCCTTCGCCTTGTCTGGAGGCAGGTGGTAGAGCCGGGCGTGCAGGACCAGGTTCTGCTGAACGCTCAGCTCGCCGTAGAGCGAGAACGCCTGCGTCATGTAGCCCAGGTTCTTGCGCACCTCCATGCTGCCTGCGTCCACGGAGCTGCCGAAGAGCTTCGCCGTGCCCTCCGTGGGAGGCAGAAGGCCGGTCAGCATCTTCATGGTCGTGGACTTGCCGCAGCCATTGGAGCCCAGGAAGCCGAAGATTTCACCGCGCTCGATGGACAGGGTGACGTGGTCGACGGCGGTGAAGGTCCCGAAGCGGCGGGTCAGCCCGTGGGCCTCGATGGCCAGCTCCGCGTTGCCCGGCGGACGGGGCGGGATGGTGATCTCCTTGTGGCCCCTGCGCTTCTCCTCGGGCAGCAGCGCGATGAAGCACTTCTCCAGGTCCTGGGTGCCCGTGCGCTCCATCAGCTCCGCGGGAGTCCCCGTCGCCAGCACGCGGCCCGCGTCCATGGCCACGATCCAATCCCACTGCTGCGCCTCGTCCATGTACGCCGTGGAGATGATGACGCTCATGCCAGGGCGCCCGGCGCGGATCTCGTCGATGAGCGTCCAGAACTGCCGACGGGAGAGCGGATCCACGCCGGTGGTGGGCTCATCGAGGATGAGCAGGTCCGGGTCGTGCACCAGCGCGCCGCACAGCCCCACCTTCTGCTTCATGCCGCCGGAGAGCTTGCCGGCGGGACGCTCCGCGAACTTTCCCAACCCGGTGGCCGCGAGCAGCTCCGGGACGCGCACCTTGCGCTCCTCGGGGGACAGCCCGAAGAGCCGGGCCATGAAGTCCACGTTGTCGTAGACGCTGAGCTCCAGGTAGAGGTTCTTGCCCAGGCCCTGCGGCATGTACGCGATGCGCGGGCCCACGTCGCGCCGGTGCCGGGCGTCCGCGATGTCCCCGTCCAGGACCATCACGCGCCCCTGCTGCATCTTCTTGGCGCCCGCGACCAGGGCCATCAGCGTGGACTTGCCCACGCCGTCAGGCCCCACGATGCCCACCCGGATGCCGCTGGGGACGTCGAGCGAGATGCCGTCGAGCGCGACGGCCTTGCCGTAGCGGTGGGTTACGTCCTGGATGGAGACCACGAGCCGGCTGCTGGAGCCGACTGGCGACCCTGGAGACACGGATGAGACCATGGCTGGGCCCTCCCTTGTCGCCGGGCTAGTGGGGTTCGGATTCCGCGGTGACGACGTTCTGAAGCCGGGAAGGCCATGCGGCCTCAGGGTCCACCTTCACGTAGCCGACGCCACGAATGCCGGTCTTGATGCGCTCGACGTAGCGGCTGGCCAGCTCGCGGGGGACCTGGAGCTTCAAGCGGAACACCAGCTTCTCCCGCTCGCTCTTCGTCTCCACCTGCTTGGGCGTGAACTGCGCTTCGGGTGAGACGAAGGACACGTAGCCAGGGATTGAACGGTCGGGCTCGAAGTCGACGGTGAGGCGCGCCTCGGAGCCAATCTTCACGCGGGCGGCCTCGCTCGCGGGCAGGAAGATCTCCATGAAGACGTCCTCCAGGTTCACGAGCGTCAGCGCCGGTCCGCCGGGCGACAGCACCTCGCCGGGCTCGGCGAGGCGGTAGAGGACGCGGCCCGTCACCGGAGACTTGAGCGTCGCGTCGGCGATGCGCGTTTGAATCGTCGCCGCGTTGGCTCGCGCCACTTCGATCTCCTCCCGCGAGGTCTTCAGCGTGGCCTCTGCTTCCGCCAGGCTGGCCCGGGCGGTCTCCAGCTGGCTCGCCCGAACGTCCACGTCCCGCTGCGAGCCGGCGCCTTGCGACACCAGCCTCCGGGAGCGCTCGGCCTCGATGGTGGCGAGCTCGATTTCACTCTTCGTTTTGACGATGCCCGCCTCGGCCACCGCCAGCTTCTCCTGCGTGGCCGCGACGTTCGCGTTGGCCTCCGCCAGGCTGGACTCCAGCGTGGTGGTGTCCAGGTGCACCAGCACCTGCCCTGGCTTGACGAGGTCGCCTTCGTTGACGAGGACCTCCTTCACCCGCAGGGGCTCCTTCGCGGAGACATCCGCCAGCTTCGACTCGATGCGGCCGTTGCCCGCGACGATTCCCTCCGGCAGCGCGGACTTCTTCCCCTTCCAATACTTGAAGCCGATGAACGCGATGATCGCGAGGGCGACCAGCCCAATGACCCACTTGTATTTCCCTTTCGGCTTCCAGGGCATGGCGGACTCTCTATGGCTTGACGGGTTGCGAGACCGTCTTGGTTTCTTGCGTCCGCGGCTTGGACAGCATGTCGCCCCAGTGGGTCCGCTGCTCCATCTCCGCCTGCATCGGCTCTGGCACGATGGGCTGGTCGCGGCGGACCTCCCAGCCTCCGCCCAGCGCCTTGTAGAGGGCGACCAGGTTCGTGGCGATGGAGGAGCTCGTCTGGGCCAGGTTGTTCTGCTGTTCCAGGAGCGACCGTTGCGCGTCCAGCACGCGCTGATAATCCACGGCGCCTTCGCGGTACTGCACCAACGCGAGCTCCACCGACCGCTGCGCGGACTTCACCGCGGCCTGCTGGAAGGTCATGGCCTGCTGGGCGTGGATGAACCCCGTCAGGGCGTCCGCTACCTCCTGGGCCGCCTTGAGCACCGTGTGGCGGTAGTTGACGAGCAATTGCTGGAACCGCGCGTCCTCGACCCGCACCCCGTTCTTCAGGCGGCCGTAGTTCAGGAAGGGAAAGACGATCCGGGGGCCCACGGAATAGAAGAGGCTGCCCAGGGAGAAGAGATTGCCGGAGGCCGCGGCACTGGTGCTCGCCTGGAGCCCGACTGACCCGAAGAGGGAGAAGCTCGGGTAGAGCTCCGCCTCGGCGATGCCGATCCGGGCGCACTGCGCGGCGGCATACAACTCAGCGCTGCGGACATCCGGGCGTCGCCGCAGGATTTCAGCCGGCATGCCGAGGGCCACTGTCGCGGGCGCCACCGGAATCTGCTTGGGGCCCGCCAGCAGCGCCTCCACCTCGCCCGTGGGCTGGCCCAGGAGCGTGCTCATGGCGTTGCGAGCCTGCTCCAGCCCGGCTTCCAACTGGGGGATGGTGGCCCGGGTGCTCTCCAGCAGGGTCGAGGCCTGCGTCACATCCAGCTCCGAGGTGACACCGTTGCTGAAGCGCGACTCGGCGATCCGGTAACCCTCCTCCTGGATCCGCACGTTCTCCCGCGCCTGTTCGATGAGCACCTCGTACGTGCGGACCAGGACATAGGTGCGCGCGACCTCCGCGGTGAGCGAGACGAGCGAGGACTGGTAGTCCGCCACCGACCCGAGCAGGCCCGCGGCCCCCGCCTCCACGCCCCGCCGGTACTTGCCCCAGAAGTCCACCTCCCACAGCGCGTCGAAGCCCAGCTGGTACTCCAGGAAGTGACGGTCGATGGAGCCCAGGTTCTGCAAGTTGATGGGGTTGGCCGCGGCGGAGTTCTCACTGCGCCCCACCGCGGCGCCGCTGGCGGAGAGGGCCTGGACCTGCGGATACTGCCGGCCGGTGAGGATGGCCAGCTGGGCGCGCGCCTCGACGATTCGCAGCCCCGAAATCTGCAGCGGCAGGTTCTGCCTGGCGGCGAGCTCGACGAGCCGGTCCAGCGAGGGATCGCCAAACGACTTCCACCATTGGGTGTCGACCGCGCCCTGTGTCGACAGGCGCGGGTCGCCCTGGGTGCGCCACTCCTTCGCGACCGTGGCCTCGGGCTTCTTGAAGTCGGGGCCGACCGCGCACCCGGCGAGGACGCTGAACAGGGATACGGTGCCGACGAAGGATTTCATCCCCTGCATGGCGTTGGCCGTCCCCCGCATCCGTTACACCTCGATGGGTGGGCAGAGTCCGCATGGGGTGACGCACGCGGAAGTACGAGCCGTGCGAATGCCCCAGGGGGCAGTGTTCGATGTCCGCCGGCCCATGCCAGCCACCGACCCGGGGACGGCGTGGCTGTCATCCGCCGCACCGTGCGCACGTCTGACATTGCGCGTGCCGGGGGGCCGCACAACCCTATGGCCATGGCACAGGACACCCCAAAAGAGCCCCTGAAGCGCAAGGCCTATACCCAGGAGCTCCGCAAGCTCCAGTCCCAGCTCTGCCAGCTTCAGGAGTGGGTCAAGCACGCGCAGATGCGTGTCATCGTGGTGTTCGAAGGCAGGGATGCGGCGGGGAAGGGCGGAACGATTCGCGCCATCACCGAACGGGTGAGTCCCCGGGTGTTTCGCGTGGTGGCCCTCCCGGCGCCTTCGAGCCGCGAGAAGTCCCAGATGTACCTGCAGCGGTACGTGCCGCATTTCCCCGCAGCGGGTGAGATCGTGATCTTCGACCGCAGTTGGTACAACCGGGCCGGCGTCGAGCCCGTGATGGGCTTCTGCACGCCTGAAGAGCACGAGCGCTTCCTGATGGGCTGCCCCGTCTTCGAGCAGTACATGGTCGACAGCGGAATCCTCCTGCTGAAGATCTGGCTGGAGGTCGGCAAGGAGGAGCAGGCGCGGCGGTTCGCGGCGCGGATCGACGACCCCCTGCGGCAGTGGAAGCTCAGCCCCATGGACATCAAGTCCTGGAAGCGCTGGTACGACTACTCCAAGGCGAGGGACCAGATGCTGGCCGCGACGGACACGCCCTTCGCGCCCTGGCACATCCTGCGGTCCGACAACAAGAAGAAGGCGCGGCTCAACTGCATCCGCTTCCTGCTGGAGAAGATTCCGTACGAGAAGGTGAAGCGCGCCAAGGTGAAGCTGCCCCCGCGCTCCAAGCATGGTGAGTACGACGACGGCGCTTCGCTCAAGGGGCGGAACTTCATCCCCGAGCGGTACTGAGCGCCGTGACGAGCTGTGCCCTCGTCACGGCGCGGCGCTGCCCTGCTCGCTACTGACCCAGCACGACGCGGAAGATCCGCTCGTTGCTGTTGTCGGGGATGCTGTCCTTGTCACCCTGGTTGGTGGTGGTCATCCAGAGGTTGCCGTCCGGAGTCGGCTCCACGGTGCGCAGCCGGCCGTAGGTGCCGACGAAGAACTGCTGCACGTTGGTCAGGTTGGTGCCGCTGATGACCTCGCGGTAGAGGCGCGTGCCGCGGGCGCAGGCCACGTAGAGGACGTCGCGCACCACCGCGATGCCGGAGCACGAACCGTCCGCCGTGGAGTAGGTCTGCTTCGGCGCGATGTACCCGGCCGTCGCGCAGCCCGAACCGCCCTGGGACACCGTGCCCTCGCAGTTGGGCCAGCCGTAGTTGCCGCCCTTCTGGATGAGGTTGGTCTCGTCCATCACGGAGTTGCCGAACTCCTGCTCCCACAGCCGGCCCTGCGAGTCGAACGCCAGGCCCTGCGGGTTGCGGTGGCCGTAGCTCCACACATGGTTGCCGAAGGGGTTGTCGGACGGGACGGTGCCGTCCGCGTTGAGGCGCAGCACCTTGCCGGCCAGGTTGTTGATGTCCTGCGCGTAGGCGCCGTTCTGGGCATCACCCGTGGACGCGTAGAGCTTCCCGTCCGGGCCAAAGCGCAGCCGCCCGCCGTTGTGGAACTTGTTGCGGCCAATGCCCTGGAGCAGCACCTGGAGCGACGCGGTGTTGAGGGCGCCGTTCTCATACCGCAGCCGCACGATGCGGTTGTCGGTGGGGGAGGTGTGCATCACGTACAGCCAGCGGTCGGTGGAGAAGTTGGGGGAAAGCGCCAGCCCCATCAGGCCGCCCTCGCCGTCGGTGCTCTGCACGTTGGGGACGGTGCCCACGGACGTCTTCTGTCCCGTCGCCGGGTCCAGGCGAACGATGTTCTGCGCGTCGCGGCGGCCGTAGAGCACCGTGCCGTCCGGCAGGTTCACCAGGCCCCACGGGATGTCCGTGTCGGTGGCGACCTGGATGACGGAGCAGACGGCGTTCGCGCAGGCCTGACCGGTGGTGACCGTCACGGACGCGCTCTGGGCGGACGCGTTGGCCTGGGCGTCGCGGGCGAGCACGGCATAGGTGTAGGCCGTGTTCGCGGACAGGCCACTGTCGACGAAGGTCGTCCCCGGCGGAGAGCCGGCCACCGAGCCAATCTGCACGCCTCCCCGGAACACGTCATACGCGCGCACGCCCACGTTGTCGGTGGACGCGGTCCAGTTCACCGTCACGCTGGTGCCGGACGCGGTGGCGGTGACGCCGGTGGGGATGCTGGGGGCCTGGGTGTCCGCCTGGCATTGCGGCGGGGTGATGGAGAGCGTGGTGCTGCCCTGGGAGACATTGCCCACCGCGTCCCGCGCATTCACATACAGGCCCCAGGTCACGCCGGGCACCACGGTCAGCCCGGTGGACACCGTGGCGCCGGAGACGGACTTCATCAGCTGGCCGTCATGGTAGACGTCGTAGAAGGCGACGCCCTGGTTGTCCGTGGACGGCGACCAGGACAGCGTGGCCGAGTTGCACGTCACGTTGGACAGCGCGAGCCCCGTGGGCACGGTGGGCGCCTGGGTGTCGGCCGGCAGCGACCACTGCTGGTTCGTCTGGGCGTTGCAGGTCCAGACGATGACCTTCGAGCTGTTGGCGGTGGCCTGACCGGACACGTCCAGGCACAGCGAGGTCGCCGTGTGGATCACCGCGCCGGCGGTGTTGCGGACCCACCGCTGGTTCGCCGTCCCATTGCAGGCGGCGATGACGGCCCGGGCTCCGGAACTGGCGGTCTCCGGCTGGACGCACCACGAGCCACCGAACGCGCGCAGCTCGCCTTCCGGCGTGAAGAGGAACCGCTGGTTGTCCTGGCTGTGGCAGTCATAGATGTGGAGCTCCTGCCCCGCGGTCTGGCTGTTCTGCGCCACGTCGAGGCAGCGGCCGGACTGCGTGCTGACGAGCCGCGAGCCGGCGACCACCGCGGCGGTCTGTGTCTGGAGTTCGGGGTCGTTCTCCGGCTTTTCTCCACAAGCAGTGACGGTGACCAGGACTCCGGCCAGAAGGTGACGAACATTCATTGAGGCGCTCCTTTGCATTCCGCCTCTTTCACGGAATCCATGAAAGGCCTCAAGTGAACTCTCTGGCACTCGTCGGCTGATGTTGAGCGGCTATCAACACGCCCCCAGGTTCAATTGCCTGCCGTCGAAGCCGCTCTCACCGCCTCCGCTCTCTCGAGCCGCTCCGCGCGGAACCGGCGCAGGCGGCGGTTGCTGAGGGTCAACCCGTTGATTCCGCCGGAGGCCGCCCGCGTGAACGTGACCGTGCCGAGCGAGCCGACGAAGTGGTCACCGCCGATCGCATCCAGCACCACCTCGTCCCGGCGGGGCCAGCGGATGGCCAGCTTCCCGTCCATGACGCGCACCGTGAAGGTCATGTCGACCTCCTCGCTGCGGTACTGCCCCGTGAACGTCGCCAACGCCGTGGCCGTGGGCTTCGGCGCGGTCACGCGGATGAAGGGTCTCGTCGTCGGCCAGAAGTCCCGGATGCTCAGCTCGCGCGAGCCCGAGAAGCGCCAGACATGCGTCGACTCGCCTGGACGGAACGCGCCATCGCCCATGGGCACGAAGGCCTTGGGCACGCCCACCTGGCGCAGCGCTCCGTCCTTGAACTCCAGGCGCACCACTTCATCCGTCAGGGGGCTCCAGTAGTCGCCGGCCAGTGCCGACACCTCCGTCTCCGCCATCTTCACCGCGGGCGGCACTTCGTCCTTCATGTGCGCCCCCAGGTATACGTCGGCGACCTTCCGTGCGAGCTCCCCCGCGTCGATGGTGCCGCTGTTGCAGAGCGTGACGATGGCGACCCGCTGCGCTGGAAAGAGGAGGGACTCCGTGCGGTAGCCGCCGTCCATGCCGTCGTGGCTCACCATGTCCAGGCCGCGATACCCCGCCAACCGGAGGCCGCCGCCGTAGCCTGTCGCGGTGCCGTCGTTCAACCTGCCGGAGGTCCGCACCAACGCGACCAGCGCCTGCCCACCGATGCGTGCGTCGAGCAGGTTCTGCTCCCACTTCAGCAGGTCGCCAATCGTGGAGTACAGGTTGCTCGCGCCGTAATGGTCGGAATGGGAGTCGCTGAGTCGCCAGCCCCCGCCGTCGCGGGAGGTGTAGCCCCAGGCGCGCCGGGGAAAGAGCTCGGTGTGCTCCTCGCGGAAGCGGGTGTCGGTCATGCCGAGCGGCTTGAAGATGCGCTCGTCGGTGAAGGCTCGCAGCGACTGACCGGAGACGCGCTTCACCACGGACGCCAGCAACGTGTACGCGGCATTGCCATACAGGACCTCCGTGCCCGGTTCGAAGTTCACGCCGCGTTGCCGGCTCAGCGCCCAGAGGATGTCTGCTTCGGTGGACACGTCATCACCGCGCCAGCCCGCCAGGTTCAGCAACTGTCCCTGCTCACGCAAGCCGTTGGTGTGATGCATCAGGTGCGCGAGCGTGATGGTCTTTCCGTACGCAGGCAGCTCCGGCACGTACTTGCGGATGTCGTCGTCCAGCGAGAGCTTGCCCTCCTGCGCCAGCATCCCAATCGAGAAGGCAGTGAACTGCTTGGAGATGGAGGCGATGGAGAAGACCGAACGCGGCGTGACCGGGACGTCGTGCTCCAGGTCCGCCATGCCGTAGCCTCGCGCGTAGTCCAGCACGCCGTCGCGTGAGATGCCCACGGCACAGCCGGGCTGGGTCTTGCTGTTCCACTGCGAGAAGAGGGCATCCACCTGCTTGTGGCGGTCCCTGGGCAGGGGGGGCGCGGCCAGGGCGGGGGCACACGTGAGCGCGGCGAACAGGAACGACGACACGAGCAGCTTGCGCGGCATGGAGCGCTTCCAGGGCAAGAGGTGAACGGGGGCACCCTGCCTGCACTGACGCCACGCTGGGGGAGTGTTCAGCCGGTGGGGACGGGCTCGCGGCGAACGGGCACCCCCGTGCGGCGAGCGGGCCGTCTGTCAGCGCGGCCGGGGGGCATCCGCATTCATGCTCCCCGGCCGTGTCAGCTCACAAGTGGCAGGTCCGGTATTGCGCCCCGGTGGAGGCGGTATTCACCGCGCAATACAGCAACTTGCTGGACGTGTTTCCCCACTTGTCCTTGGCGGTGACCGAGAACGGCAGGTCCGTCTGGATGGAGCCGGTGCCCGGGATGGTCCACTGCACGGACCAGGGAGCCTGGGTCAGCGTGACGTTGAAGCCGGGGATCAGTCCTCCCGTGATGTTGACGGACTGGATGCCGCGAGGGTCGCTCACGGGCTCCGCGGAGACGAGGTACGAGCGGCCCGCGCCATAGACAGTGAGGTTGAGGGTGGGCCCCGTGTTGTCCGCCGTCACGGTGCGCGTCTCCGGCGAGCTGGAGACCCCGTTGATGTCCGTGCATTGGAACAGCAGCGAGTAATCGCCGTCCGCGCGGCCCGTGGTGTCGACCACGAATTCATAGGGCGCGGTGGTGTCCATCTGGGTGACGACGCCTCCCTCGCGCAGCTCCACGTGGTGCACGCCCTCCGTGTCCGTGCACTGCACGGTGAACTTCGGCTTCTTCGGCTGGGTGTCGTCCCGGGTGATGCCCGTGATGACCGGCGGGGTGAGGTCCTTGATGAACGCTGTCTGGAAGTTCGCCGTGTTGCCGCACTGGTCGCGAACGAGGGCCTGGAAGGTGTGCGCCCCCGCGGCCATCGCGTCCCCGAAGTCCAGCACGTAGGACGGTGTCGTGGGCTGCGCCACCAGCGTCCCGTCCACATACAGCGCATACGGGTATTCGATGCCACAGCCATCCGCCGCGCTGACGGTCAGCCGCACCAGCGAGCCCGGCTGTGTCTTGGCGAAGCTCACCACCGGGGGCGTGGTGTCGAGCGGGGCCGCCCTGGACGTGGTGCCCTTGTTGCCGAAGGCGTCCGTCACCTCCACGGTGAGGTTGTGGGCCAGTGGATCCAGGGGCGTGTAGCTGGCCTGGTACGTCGTGGCTTCGTTCGTCCGCGTGGCGAAGACAAAGCCGTCCACCTTGAAGTCCACCCGCGCCACCGCGGAGATGTCCGTCACGGAGACATTCACCTGGAACGGCGACTCGGTCCCCGCCGCCACCGTCATCGTCACGCTGGGTGGCGTGTTGTCCACCTTCAAGGCGGCATGCTGGACGGAGGCGTTCATGTACGTGTCGTTGACCCGGATGAACACGTCATGGGTGCCATCCGTCCAGGTGGAGGTGTCCAGCTCCTGCTCGTACGGCGGCACGAAGATTCCGTACATGAACTGTCCGTCGGCGCCGAAGTCCACGGAGAGGATTCCGGAGGGGTCGCTCGGGGTGACGGAGTAGCGGGGCTGCTTCGGCGAACCGGAGCGGAGGAAGGAGAAGGTGGGCGCCTGCTTGTCCATCGCGACCGTCACCGTCTTCGTGGCCAGGTTCCCCCAGAAGTCCCATGCCTGCAGTTGGATGGAGTGATTGCCATGGGCCAGCGCGGCGCCCGGCAGGACCTGCGTGAACGTCCATCCGGACAGCGTCTTGATCTGCGCGCCGCCGTCCACCACCAGCCGGGGCGCGGTGGTGTACTGCCCCGGCACTTCGGCGTCGGTGATGGTGCCGGTGCATTCGATGTCCTGGTTCACCTGCCGGCAGCTCAGCGTCGTCTGCGGAGGCACCGAGTCCGGCGCGTAGCCGACGTTGACGGCCGCGAACGCCCGGGCCACGGTCTTCATCCGGTTGCCATTCAGCACGCCGTCCCGCGCGGTCGCCGCCGCGAGCGCCGCCTGGCGGGCCTGCAGGTAGTCCGAATCCAACGGCATCAACTGAACCGCCTGCCCCCAGATGCGCAGCGCTTCCGCGGGCCCCAGGCCGCTGAACCCTTCGGGGACCAGCCAGCAGTGCCACGGGCTTGAGGTCTGCGCGCTGCAACCATAGGCCAGCAGCAGGAACATCCGGCTCAGGGGGCCCCCGGAGTAGTGCTCGTCCGCCTGACCGATGGAGTCGAACCACTCCGGATACAGGGGCGCCAGGAGGCTGCGGGACGTGGTGCCCGTCTCCTCGCCCATGGTGAGGTTCGAGGGCTTCACCGCCACCCCATCGATGTTCGTCGACGTCGACGACGTCCGCTTCGCGTCGCGCAGCAGCTCGGTGACGAAACCAAAGATGTCCCCCGTGCCCTCGTTCAGCCCGGCCCGCTCCGAATGCTCCGTTGGGACATCCGAGGGGTCGCCCGCCAGCTCCCGGCCGAAGAAGTCATGGGCCATCTCGTGGGCCACGATGTCCGTGGTCGTGAGCGAGGTCTTGGCGTTTTCGCTGAGGGAGCGGTAGCCGAACCGGAGCGTCGGATTGCGCAGTCCGGGGAGATAGTAGGCGTTCTCTGCGTTGGCGTGCACCTGGACGTCGAAGGGTGTGCCGTCCCCCGTCGGGCCCGCGCGCCCCAGGAAGGTCTCGTAGACGGACCACGCCAGGCCCACGGCGTGGTAGGCGTCCACCGCCGCGGTCTCCCCGTTGGTCCCGAGCGTGCCTCCTCCGCTGTAGCGGAGCCCGTCACCCAGGATCAGGTCCGGGGTGTAATAGAGCTGCCAGGTGCCGCCCCGCCCCTGCGGGACAAAGGCGTAATAGTCATTGTTGTACATGTCCCGCAGCCGGGTGGCCCCGCCAAAGGTTTCGGAGAACACGGACATGTTGACCGCTCCCGCGAAGTAACCCGTGCCCCGGGCCTTCTTGAACGTCCCCTGCACGCCCGTGTGTTCGAGCGGATCCAGGCGCAGCACCTCTCCGCTGCGTGCATCCACCTGCGCGCTCCAGCGCCTCGACACGTCCCCGTCCGCGCCGAGCTTGAGCAGGTAGATGAGCCGGAGGCCCGTCACCACCCGCTCGAAGTCCTCGGCGTTCCGGGGACCGGCGAAGCGCGGGGCGGCCGCGTCCTTCCGGAGCTGGCGCACCTCCGTGGGCAGGAGCACGAGCCGCGCGGACTCCACCTTCGCGGTGGCGTCCTTCAGGGCCGCGAGCGCGGCGTCCCGGGCCTGGGCCTCGGTGAGCCGGGCCTTCGTCTCCACGGTCCCCGTGGGCTGGAACCGGGCGTTGGAGAAGAAGGTCTGGCCCAGCGCTGACTTCGCTTCCAGGCCCCAGACCGGCACGCCCCGGAAGTGGAGCGTCTGCCGCACCCCCTTCGCATCCGGTATCAGTGCGACATCCCGGAGGTCGAAGCCGCGCTCCGCGACCAGTTGCTCGGCCCGCGTCCGGGCCTGGGCCTGCGCGGGCTCCGGAGCGTCTTCCGACGACGTGGGACCACAACTGAGACACAACAAAACAAGGCTGCCCCGCAGCCAGGAACGCATTTGCATGGAACTCCCCCTCTGCTGGACTCGTGAAGACATCCAACACCTGTGATTGCATGAATTGCTGCTTTCATGCAATCCCACCCATGGCGAGGGGGGACCTGGCTACTTCTTGGCGCCGCGGCCCTTGAACAGCTTCTGACCCAGGGTGAAGAGCACCACCAGCAGGGCGCCGGCGCCCAGGCCCACCGCGGCGTTGAGCAGCATGGGGGCGAGCCCGCCCAGGACGCTGCCCACGCCCGGGACGCGCCCGGCCCACGCGGTGAGGGACTCCTCCGCGTGGTGCAGGCCGGAGATGCCGTGCACGAGGATGCCGCCGCCCACCAGGAACATGGCCGCGGTGCCCGCCACGGAGAGGAACTTCATCAGCCACGGCGCCGCGCGGAGGATTCCCCTGCCCAGGCCCTGCGCGAAGCCACTGCCCTTGCGGCTGAGGTACAGGCCCGCGTCGTCCAGCTTCACGATGCCCGCCACCAGCCCGTACACGCCCACCGTCATGATGAGGGCAATGCCCACCATCACCGAGACCCGGGTGGCGAAGTCCGCCGTCGCCACGGTGCCCAGCGTGATGGCGATGATCTCCGCGGAGAGGATGAAGTCCGTGCGCACCGCGCCCTTGATCTTGTCCTTCTCCAGGGCCACCCGGTCCAGGTTCGGGTCCTCCAGCGTCTTGCGCAGCTCGGCGTTGTGCGCCTCGTCCTCTTCCTTGCCGTGCAGGAGCTTGTGCGCCAGCTTCTCCGCGCCCTCGAAGCAGAGGAAGGCGCCGCCCACCATCAGGAGCGGCGTCACCAGCCAGGGCGCCAGCGCGCTGATGGCCAGCGCGGCCGGCACCAGGATGGCCTTGTTGACCAGCGAGCCCTTCGCCACCGCCCACACCACGGGCAGCTCGCGGTCCGCGTTCACGCCCGTCACCTGCTGCGCGTTGAGCGCCAGGTCGTCGCCCAGCACCCCCGCCGTCTTCTTCGCCGCCACCTTCGTCAGGATGGAGACGTCATCCAGGATGGTGGCGATGTCGTCGATGAGCGCAATCAGGCTGCTGCCTGCCATGGATGTCTTCCGGGCTGGGGGGTGGGGACGTCACCCTGCTGCAGCGCGGAATTAGCACAGCTGGGGAAGCCGTGCTCCAGCGACGGCGGGTCACCCTCCCGGGGTCAGCTCCAACGGCAACACCGCGGTGAAGGTGGCGCCGCCGCCCTTCGTGGGCTCCAGGTGGATGCTCCCTCCGTGGGCCTCCGCGATGTGGCGGGCCATCCACAGCCCCAGCCCGAAGCCGCCGTGGTGCTGGGTAGGGACGGCGCGCTCGAAGCGCCCGAAGACGCGCTCCTGGTCCTCCGGCCCGATGCCCGCGCCATGGTCCCGCACCGCCAGGCTCACCCGGCCCTCCGCGCGCGCCACGGTGACCTCCACGGGCTTGCCCGCCCCGAACTTGAGGGCGTTGTCCAGGAGGCTGTCGAGCAGCTGCTCCAGCCTCGCGCCGTCATAGCTCCCCACCACCGGCAGGGGCGCCTCCAGGGTGAGGGCGCAGTCCGCGCGCAGGGCCTTCTCCCGCGACCGCGCCACGACCGTGGCCGCGAGCTCCGCCAGGTCGACCTCCCGACGTGAGAGGTCCAGCGGTCCGGTGACGAACTCCGACACGTCGACCAGCTGCTCCACCAGTCGCGCCAGGCGCTGGAGGTGCTTCTGCGTCGTCCGCGCCTTGAGCCGCGTGGCTTCCGGGTTCGCGTCCGGAGCCTCGCTGTCCAGGCCTCGCACCAGGGACTGGATGCTGAGCGACAGGGCGCTCACGGGCGTGCGCAGCTCGTGGCTGGCGAGCCGCAGGAAGTCGTCCCGCGTCCGCACGGACTCGCGCAGCGAATCCTTCTCCACCTCGTTGCGGACCACCTCCCGGCGCACGCGAGCCATGTCCAGCTGGGTGCGCACCCGCACCAGCAGCTCGCGCGCGGAGAAGGGCTTCACCAGGTAGTCATCCGCGCCACTTCGCAGGCCCTCCACCGTGGCCTCGTCGCCCGCCCGCGCGGACAGCAGGATGATGGGGATGGCGCGCGTGCGTTCGTCGGCGCGCAGCTCCCGCACCAGGCCAAAGCCATCCAGCACCGGCATCATCACGTCGGAGAGGATGAGGTCCGGCGGCCGGGCGCGCGCCTGCTCCAGCGCCTCCTGACCGTTCCTGGCGGCCTCCACGTGCGGGAAGACGTGCTTGAGCAGACCCGTGACGTAGGCGCGCAGGTCGGCGTTGTCGTCCACCAGGAGGATGCGGGACCGCGCAAGCTCCGCGGAGACCTCTGGCGAGAGCGACGCGGCCGCGGGTGGCGCCTCGATGTCCGTGACGCTGACGTCCGTGGACCAGCGGCGCGCCTCCTCCACGAAGGGGATGGCGCCCGTGGGGACCGGCCCTGGCCGGAAGGTGCGCTCGACGCGCTCCGAGGGCAGGTGCTCCGTCCCCCGCGGCAGCCGCAGGGTGAAGGTGGTGCCCTTTCCCAGCTGGCTCGTCACCGCGACGCTGCCCCCGTGCAGTTTCATCAGCTCCTGCACCAGCGCGAGTCCGATGCCCGTCCCCTCGTGGCTGCGGCCCTGGGTGACCCGGACGCGGTAGAAGCGCTCGAAGACGCGCGGGAGCTCTTCCTCGGGGATGCCCACCCCCGTGTCCTCCACGCGAAGGACGGCCTGCGCGTCCTCCCACTGAAGGCTCACGCGGATCTCCCCGTGGTAGGTGTATTTCACCGCGTTGGAGATGAGGTTGAGGACAACCTTCTCCCACATCTCCGGGTCGACGTAGAGAGGCTCGGGCAGGGGCGGACAGTCCACCACCAGCCGCAGGCCCGCGCTCTCCACCGCGGACTGGAAGGCGCTCGCGAGGTTCGTGGTGAAGACAGACAGGTCCACGGGCACGTAGCGGGCCTGGGCCCGTCCCGCCTCCATCCGGGAGAAGTCGAGCAGGGTGTTGACCATCTTGTAGAGCCGCAAGGCATTGCGGCGCACCAGCTCCAGCGGCTCTCCCTCCAACGACTTCGGCGTCCTCTCCAGCGCGTCCTCGATGGGGCCGAGGATGAGCGTGAGCGGTGTCCGGAACTCGTGGCTGACATTGCTGAAGAACGCTGTCTTGGCCGCGTCCAGCCGGGACAGCTCCTCCGCCCGCTGCTTCTCCTGCTCATAGGCGCGGGCGCTGGCGATGCTGGCGCTGAGCTGCCGCGCCAGCAGCTGCAGGAAGCCGCGGTACTCGTCGTCCAGCGCGCGCAGGGGGCTCAGGCCGGCCACGAGCACCGCCGTGGTCTCCGTCTCCACGCCCATGGACACCGGGAGGACGAGCGCTCGCGTCGTGGGCTCGGGCCAGGGCCCACCGGGAAGGGGCCCGAAGCGCTGGAGGAGGTCCTCGAGCAGGACCTCCTGCCCGAACCGCGTGACGCTCGCGAGCGGCCAGGAGGACGTGTCGTCCAGCGCCAACGCGGCGGGCGCGGCGATCCCCTCACGGTCCAGGCCCGCGCAGCTGACCAGACGTGCCTGCTCCGCCTTGACGACGTAGAGCAGCGAGAAGGGCACGTCGTACGCCGCCTGCGACAGCACCCCCTCCAGCGAACGGAAGATGTCCTCGACCTTCTTGTCCAGGGCCATCCGGATGGACAGCTCCCGGAGGATTCCCAACCGGCGGTCACCCACCACCTGCCGGGTCGTCTCGCTCGCGATGGCGAAGAGGCCGGCGATTTCTCCCGACTCGCCGATGGTCGGATTGTAGGACCAGGTGAAGTAGGACTCCTCCCGCAGGCCACCGGGGCGGCGCGCGAAGTTGACGTTCCCATCCTCGATGTAGATGGGCTCGCCCGTGTCCTGGGCGCGCTGCATCAGAGGCCCCAGCTGCGCCCACTCCTCGACGAGTGCCTCGCTTCCGCGCGCGCCCAGCGTCTGGGGATGCTTCGCCCCCAGGATGGGCCGGAACGGGTCGTTGTAGAGCATGCGCAGCTCGGGACCCCAGAAGAGGATGATGGGGTAGGGCGAGCGCAGCATGGTGCTGACGGAGGTCCGCAGGGACTGGGGCCAGTGCTCGAGCGGGCCGAGTGAATTGCTGGACCAGTCATGGGCCCGCATCAGGGCGCCCATCTCTCCGCCGTGCTGGATGAAGGCCTCCTCCCGGCCCTCGCGGTGAGGGGTGTCCTTCACCTCGGAGTCGCTGGGAGCTGGCGCGCGCGAGTAGGTCGAGGAGCTCATCGAGCGCGTTCGTTATCACACGGCTCCGTGGCCGGGCGGAGCGTGTGGGAGGAAGGTTGGCCCCTCGACGCAATCCCTGGAGGGCGAGCAGCCAGCCATCCCGTGGGCGGCTACGTGCGGGAATTTCCCCGGCGGGCGGCGTCGACGCTCCAGATGCCGGATCCGTGCGCGGCGATGTAGAAGAAAACGAAGCAGTAGATTGCCGCGAGCTCGCCCTTGTTCAGGAGGGGGTTGAGATTGCCCCCGTTGGGGATGACGTGCCCCATGAAGAAGGCGAACGCCATCGTGCCGCTGGAGATGAACGCCGCGGGCCCGGCGAACAGCCCGAGCGCCACGAGCAGGCCACCCAGGAACTCGATGCCCCCCGCGCCGTAGACGATGAAGGGCGGCGCCCCGGCGGGCATTCCGCCGAACATGCCGAAGACCTTCTGCATGCCGTGCAGCATGAACATCAGCCCCGCGGCGATGCGGAGCAGTGCGTAGATGCGTTCAGCGTGGGGCCGCAGGAATCCCATGGTGTTCTCCGAGCGTGTGCCGGGGGATGGAAGGTCCCGGCACGCGCCCGTGAACCATAATGGCGGGCCCGTGTCCACGCCGCTCACGGGCCCGGGAACCTCACTTGCTGCTCTGGACCACGGTCTCGTCGACGATGGTGAGCGCGTCCACCGAGCCCGTCATCCCGATGTGCGTGAAGGCGCTGTAGGGATAGGCGCCGTCATCGAGCTGCTCCACGAACTCGATTTCATCGCCCATCACCTGCTTGCCGTCCTCCAGGGTCACCGTGAACGGGCCTTCCTGGAAGCGCACGCGCCAGATGCAGGCACCCACGCGGCCCACGCCCGTGGTCACGCCGAACCCCTCCACGCCGAAGTACAGGTCCGGGTGACGCTGGCGGTCCATGTAGTCCCAGAGTTCCACGCTGCTCCACCGCCACCAGTTGTGCGGAAGCATCATGGCCGTCGGCTCGCCCTGGTAGCGCACGTTGATGGTGTAGGCGGAGCCGCCGGGGCTCCCCGTGAACGTGGGAAGCAGCCGCATCCCTGCTTCGGGGTTGCTCGGATCCGGGGCCAGCGACAGCGTGCTGATGACCTGGTCCTGGTTCCGGCCGAAGTACCGCACGCCTTCGCTGCTGGCGCCGAAATCCACGATGGACCGCTGCCGCCAGCTCTCGGCGCGACCCATGAGCCCCACGACGCCGTCCTGTTCCAGCTTGTTCAAGCCGGTGACCACCAGGCCCTTGTCGGTGGACTCCACCTTCGCGTCGCCCGTGGCGCAGTGGGTGATGCCCTCGAAGCGCTGCACACAGTTCCTCGAGGCCGCCGTGAGCTCCTGCGACTTGGAGGCGGCAACGGACTCCTCCTGCGTGGGCTCTCCCTGGCAGCCCGCGAACACTCCCATCAACGTGGCCGTCAGCAGCCGGCCCATGAACATGCCTGCGCGCGTCATTGACATCCATTCCTCCTCGGGGTGGACAGCGGAGGCCAGATGTCTGCAATGGACAGACCACGTGCCCAACCGAGACAGTCACTCGGATGGCAATGATTGCCGTGCGGAGGCTGTGACTGTTCAGGTCACAGGAAAGCTTGTTTTGTGGCGTTTGCGGTTATTTCCGACGCGCCCCGTCACGATTGACGCCGAGCTGGTTTCGCGCCGCGTCGATGGTTTCGAGCAACGCGATGCTGCGTTCGAGCGGATGCAGCGGTGACTCGGTGAGGCCTTCGGCGATGTGCAGCGCGACCGCGGCCGCCTGCCAGGCGAGCCCCTCGCTGCCGTGGATGCCAGACGGGTCGGTCCAGCGCAGCCGCTGGTCCGACCTGGCGGCCTTCAGCGTGAAGCCGCCGGGGGTGAAGAAGCGCGAGTCGATCTGGAGGCGCGCGTGCGTCCCCGCGATGACGGCCTCCTGGGGTGTCTCCGCGAAGAGGGTGGTGTGCAGCAGTGCCTGCGCGCCCGTAGGGTAGGTGAGGACGAGGGCCGCCTGTCCGTCCACGCCTGTCTGGGTGAGGGTGCCCGTGGCGTGGATGTGCGGCGGTGGGCCGAGCACGAGGTGCGCGAGCCAGATGGGATAGATGCCGATGTCCAGCAGCGCGCCACCGCCGAGCGCGGGGTTGAAGACGCGGCCTTCGGGGTCGAAGTCGAAGCAGCCTCCGAAGTCCGCCATGACGAGCCGGATGTCGCCGAGCACGCCGTCGTGCAGCAGCCGTTCGATGAGCAGGGTTTGCGGGAGGAAGCGCGACCACAGGGCCTCCATGGCGAAGACGCCCGCGGCGCGAGCGGCCCGGGCGATGTCGCGGGCCTCGGCGGCGTCGAGCGCGAGCGGCTTCTCCACGAGGACATGCTTGCCGGCGGCGATGGCGAGCAATGCCTGTCGCCTGTGTTCGCTGTGGGGAGACGCGACGTAGACGATGTCGACGTCGGGGTCGGCGACGAGCCGCTCGTAGGACTCGTGGACGCGAGGGACGCCGTACTGCGCGGCGAAGCGCCCGGCGCGCTCGGGGTCACGCGAGGCCACCGCGTGGACGCGCTGGTCGGTGTGCCGGTGCAGGGCCCAGACGAAGCCCCCGGCGATCCTGCCCGGCGCGAGCACGCCCCAGCGCAGCACGCGCCCTCCGCGCAAGGGGATGGGTTCGACATGGGGGAGGGTGGCGGGGAAGGCGCTCACGGACCAGACTCTAGCCGCGGGACGCCGGAGGCGGATGGAGTAGGGTGCGCGTCCGATGTCGCTCCCGCTCGTGCATATCTACTGCGATGGCGCCTGTTCGCCGAACCCCGGCCTGGGAGGGTGGGGCGCCATCCTCATCGCGACCGAACGCCAGGGCTACCGCAAGGAGCTCCAGGGCTCGGAGGCGGACTCCACCAACAACCGGATGGAGTTGACCGCGGCGCTCGTCGCGCTGAAGGCCCTGAAGATGCCGTGCCGCGTCCAGGTGTTCACGGACTCGAAGTACGTGTGCAACGCCTTCGCGGAGAAGTGGCTGGACACGTGGCAGGGCAATGGCTGGCGCACGTCGGGCAAGAAGGCCGTGTCCAACGCGGACCTGTGGCGCGAGCTGCTGGAAGCCGTCCGCGCTCATGAGGTGACGTGGCACTGGGTGCGGGGCCACTCGGATGACGTGGAGAACAACCGCGCGGATGCGCTGGCCGTGGCGGCCCGGCTGGAGCTGGCGGCCCGGCTCGGACGGTAGGGGGCTGGCTCCTCTGCCCATGGAGCCCTGGCCCTCGAAGACCTCCGAGTGGGGGCGCTACCCGCGCCAGAAGCGGCGCACCTGGGCGTCCGTGCGCTCCTGTTCAGCGAAGCGGACGAGGAGAGGCTCGGACAGGGTCTCCGGCACGCGCAGCTGGGCGAGCAGCGCGCGGACCTCGAACTTGCGCGTGAGGCCGAGCAGGGCCTCGCGCTCGGGCTGGGTGAGGCCGGGGTGCCAGCAGTCCGCGATGAGCACCACGCGGCGCTCGGTGCCCCGGTTCCAGGTCTCGTGCTCGAAGGAGTCGTGGAAGGTGAGCACGCGGCCCGGCTGCCAGTGCCGCGATTCCGAGCCCACGCGGATGCCGCAGCCCTCCGGCACCCTGAGCCCCAGGTGCAGCCGCATCCGGAAGCCGTCCCACGAGCAGTGCGGCGTCAGCGTGGTGCCGGGCGCGTGCGAGGAGAACAGCACGTCCGCCAGCGGGAAGTCGGTGCACTCGCCGTCCAGCGACCGCACCGCGGCCGCCGTCTCCTCCATGGCGAGCTGGGGCCAGAAGAGACGGTCGGTGCGCTCGCCGCCGAAGTAGATGGGGTGCACGGACCAGTGGCCCGTGCCGACGATGCCGGAGTCGTAGTGCAGCAGGTCCGCGTTCTCCAGCCGCTCCATGTCGCGCGTCACCGCCGCCAGGCAGCCCTCCAGCGCCTTCGCGGCCGGAGGCGGCGGGTCGCGCCACGGGTGCTCATCCAGTCCGGGGAACGGCGGGAAGATGGTGGGGGACTGTTCAGGCCTGGCGGGGGGCGCGGGCACCTGGCCCATGAGCATGCGCAGGTAGTGCTTCAGCCGCTCCAGCTCCGGCCCCGCGCCCAGGACCGCGTCGACGTAGCCGCCCTGCCGGGCCAGGTCGACGATGCGTTGGCGCACCTGCGCGGTGATTTCCTGGGGCGATGTCTGCGCGACCATGGTGCGTTGCCTCCGATGGAGAGGCGCAAGCCATAGCCCGGCGGCGAATGCAGCGTCCAGGGGTGTGGCGCTGCCCCTTGCGCGGATGACCCGGTCTCCCTCGGCAACGCCATGGGAATTATTTCGGACACGGGCGTGACAGCAGGGCAACGCCCACGCATTTTGAGAGGTTTTACACCATGAAGCGACTGTCCCTGTTCGCGGCACTGACCCTCCTGTTGACGACCCCGGCCTGCGGTCCCGCCGATGAGATGGATTCCGAAACCGGGTTTGAGACCGAGCAGGTGGAGCAGGCGGCGACGCAATCCGCGGGCTCCACGTCGGAGGAGTTTCCGCCCATCCACTGCGGCAACCGGATGGTGGCCTTCTCGCTGGGGTGTACGGGCACCGGCTGCGACAACGTGTCCATGAACTGCCGGGACATTCCCTCCAACGCCGGGTATGGCAGCAAGAGCTGGACGCGGTCGTTCTCCGAGGAGACCACGACGCCGACCCTCTTGTCCCTCGGGGTACTGGGCGACGGGCGTGTCCTGCACGGGAAGCTTCTGCGACAACGTCTCACTGGAGTGTACGAACATCACCGGACGCACCGCGACGGACTGCTACTGGTCCAGCTGGATCTCCGACGAGACCGCCCCCTTCCAGGCCCCCGAGGAGTACTTCATCCGGGGCGCGAAGTGCCGGGGCTGGTATTGCGATGACATCAGCCTCTACTACTGCAAGATGGGCTGAGTGACGGCGGACCCATTCCAACGCCACCTCGCGAGCGGACAGACCGTGCTCCTTCAAGTCCGAAGGGGCGCTGTCTTCAAGACAGAGCCGGCGGGGCGATGAGTCATGCATCGGCCTCCAGACTTTTCAGGCCTGAAGCTCGCTCGTCCTCTCCCCGATGAACCGGCCTCCCTGCTTCCTCATGGGGGAACGCAATGCGAGAGGGCATCGCAGATCCACGACAGCTCGTTCGTGTCGTGGGCGGCGAAACCGAAGCGAATGGCGGCGAGCCGGCCCTTGGGGAGGTACGTCGAACCCGATGCAATGAGGAGCCGCGCATCCCGCGCCCTCGCGGCCAAGGACTCCGAGCTTCCCTGCCGCAGCCGCAGCCAGAGGGCCAACCCTCCGGTGGGGACGGAGTACGTGAAGGCCGCTCGCAGTGCGGGACTCCTGGGGAGCTGCTCCAGGAGGTGATCCCGCCGCTCCTTGTAGATACGGCGCGCGCGCCTCGCGTGCTGTTGCAGCGTGCCGTCTTCGAACAGCTCCGCGATGGCGCGCTCGAGCACCGGGTCGCCCTGCCGCTCGAGCACCGCGCGTGTCTCCCCGAGCTTGCGAATGCACCCAGGTGAAGCGACGAGGTATCCCAGCCGGATCGCCGGTGCGAGCAGCTTCGAGAGCGACGCGATGTAGACGACACGCCGTGAGCCCGCGGTGGCCTGGAGCGGCAGCAGGGGATTGCCCTCGAAGTGGTATTCGTAGTCGTAGTCGTCTTCGATCACGGTGAAGTCGAAGCGCTCGGCCAGATGGAGCAGGTGCATGCGCCGCTCCGGCGCCATGGCGACCGCCGTGGGGTACTGATGATGCGGGGTCACGTAGACCGCCTTCAGCCGTCCTCCCAGCGCCCGTGCTTTTTCCTCCAGGAGGTCTGTCTTCAGGCCGCCGGTATCGACGGGGATGTGGACGACCTCTGCTCCCGCGAATTCAAAGGCGCGCCACGCGGGCGCGTACCCCGGCACCTCCGCCGCGACCACGTCCCCGCGTGTGAGCATCGACAGCGCGTAGAGCCCGAGCGCACCCTGGCTTCCCCGCGTCACGAACACTTCAGCACGGGTCGTGGAGAGCCCGCGTGCCTGATTGACGAAGCCGGAGAGCACCTCGCGAAGCTCGGGTGCGCCCGCGGCGTCGGAGTACCCTGACGCGGTCCGGCTGAACGCGCGAAGGGCCCGACGGTATGCGCGCGCCAGCTCCTCCAGGGGCGCGAGCCGTGAGTCGGGCAGCCCATCCGTGATGGACACGAGCGAGGCCTCGCCGCGGACCGGGCTTGCCGTGCGCGGTGGGCGCACTTCAGTGTCGGCGACCGCCAGCGAAGGGAGGAGGGCGGCGACGCGCGTCCCCGATGCGGGCAGGGTCTCCAGCCAACCTTGCGCGACGAGCTCCTCGACGGCGGCCACCACCACCTTGCGGTTCACGGCGAGCTGGGCCGCGAGCGTGCGACTCCCCGGCAACATGGAGCCTGGAGGGAGCCGTCCGCGCTGGATCTCCTGAACGAGGGCGCGAACGAGCTGCGTCTGCTGCGAGACCTTCCCGTCCCGCTCCAGGACCAGGTCGAACCGCCAGGGCCGGCGAACTGGACCCCTGGGTATCTCTGTTCTGGAGCCTCTCACGGGTCCATCCCGTCGCTAGAACGACAGTCGCCGCAATGACTCGCAGCGACCCACGGGAGCCCAGAATGACCGAGAAATTCCACTCCGCTGACTTCGATAAAACACCGCCTCGCCCCCGGGTGGTCATGCCGGACCGGCTCGCTCATCCCGCCGTGGAGAGCGCCGGACAGCACGGGGACTACTCGAAGGCCCGGAAGCACCCGGTGTTCTTCGTCGACCTGCCCTCCCATGCGCTCAGCATGACCATTGGCTGGCTCGAGCCCGGCCAGTCCTCCAACCGCCATCGTCATACCTACGAAACCATCCTGTTCGTCCTCGAAGGCGAGGGCTACTCCTACGTCGGGGGCAAGCGGATTGACTGGAAGGTGGGAGACGCCCTCTACGTCCCCGTCTGGGCGTGGCACAACCACGTGAACACCGGCAAGGGTCGCGCGCGCTACCTGGCGTGCGAGAACGCCCCCATGCTGCAGAACATGGGAGGCATTGCGCTGCGGGAAGAGGTCCCGGAGCGCGGAGACCAGCTCTTCGACAAGAGCCACGAAGCGGAAGGAGGGGCGCGATGAAGCTCCAGGGCATCGTCGCGTATCCCATCACGCCGTTCACGGGTGGGCGTGTGGATGAAGTCCTCCTGGGGCGCATCGTCGACGACATGGTGAAGGCAGGCGTCCATGCCATTGCCCCGCTGGGGAGCACCGGTGTGTTGCCATACCTGTCCGACGAGGAGCGGGAGCAGGTGGCGGAGGTGGTCATCCAGCGGGTGGCGGGACGGGTGCCCACGCTCGTCGGCGTCTCCAGCCTCACCACCGAGCGGACCGTCCACCACGCGAAGTCCGCGGAGAAGGCCGGCGCCAGCGCGGTGATGATCCTCCCCATGAGCTACTGGAAGCTCAGTGACGCTGAAATCGTCAGCCACTTCGACACGGTGGCCAAGGCCATCTCTATTCCCATCGCCGTGTACAACAACCCCGCGACAGGCGGGCTGGACCTCAGCCCCGACCTCATCGCCCGGCTGCTCCGGATTCCCAACGTCACGATGGTCAAGGAGAGCACCGGCGACGTGAATCGGATGCACCGCCTGGTCCAGCTCTGCGGTGAGGACGTGGCCTTCTACAACGGGAGCAACCCGCTGGCGCTGGCGGCGTTCGTGGCCGGAGCGAGTGGCTGGTGCACGGCGGCTCCCCATGTCATTCCTCATCTCAACGTCGAGCTCTACGACGCCGTTCGCCGGGGGGACCTGGAGGCTGCTCGGCGGAGCTTCTACCGGCAGCTTCCGTTCCTGCAGTTCATCGTGGCGCACGGCCTCCCGCGCGCCATCTCCGCGGCGCTCGAGCTGATGGGGACCCCTGTCGGTCCGCTCCGGGCTCCGTTGCAACCGCTCGGCGCTGACCGTGTCGCCGAGCTTCGCCGGATCCTCGTGGACCTCGCGGTCCTCCCAGCCACCTGAGCCTTTGCGAACCGTCATCCTCGCCACGGGTGTCCTGCTCGCGGCGAGGAGGCTGGCCAGCGGCGGTCAGTCCGGCGCGGCTTCCGTGGGCACGGCGCAGCCGGTGTCGTCACAAGTCCCCGGTGTTGCAGGCCGCTGCACACCGGACACGGGCGCCGCCTGGGCCTCGAGCAGCAGGGTTTGCAGTTCGGCGCCCAGGAGCAGGTCGTCGTGCATCCCGAAGACCTGCCGGCGAAGACGGCCCTGCGCGTCGATGAGGACCGTCGTCGGCGTTCCCTGCATGGCGTACGCCCTCATGGTGCGCGGGATGGGGTCGCCGCCTTCGCCCGGTGCGTCCACGCCCACCGGGAACTTCACCCGGTACTCGTGGAGGAACGCCCGCAGGGACTCGAGCTTCATGGCTTCGTGGTGCTCGAAGACCGTGTGCAGCCCGACCACGACGAGCGGCGCGCCCGCGAAGAGTTCAGCGACGCGCTGTGCCTGCGGAATGCCCCGGGCAACGCAGCCCGGGCAGAGCATCTGGAAGGCGTGGAGGAGGATGACCTTGCCGCGGAGTCGCTCCAGGGTGAGCGGCTCTGGCGTATTGAGCCAGTCGGTGGTCCGCCAGGCCGGTGCGGGACGCGGCGTCATCAGAAGTCCCCGTCCTTGACGTAGGGGTGGGCCCAGAGCGTCACCTGCAACAGGCAGGACTTCACCCACGCCGCATTCATCTTCTCGACGTCCTCCGCGGAGTGTCCCTGCTCGGCCAGGAAGGGGCGCAGGGTGAAGGTCACCGGGAAGATGAGCGCGAACAGGTTCCGGAAGGGCACGAGGTCCGTCGAAGGGGCTCCGTCGGTCTTGTTCTTCCGGGCCCGGTGGTGGCGCAGGCCAATCTCGTGTTGGTAGTCGAGCCAGGCCTGGTCATACCCGGCGCTCGACGTATCGAGGATCCACTGGGCGAAGCGCTTGCGGACGGAGGTGAGGTAGTCGCCCAGGGGCTTGCCGTCCGTCTTGCCGCTGAACGAGGAGAGCAGGTGCGGCTGACTCCCGACAAACCCATACCAGACGTCGAGGATGGCCTCGGTCCGCCCCTTCACGATGTCATGCGACATGCGGAGGGCCTTCACGTCCTCATCGCCGAACAGGACGCTGGCCTTCATCTGTTCGAAGTCGTTGAGGGATACCGGCGAGCGCGAAACGGACGCGGTGCCGTGGGTATAGCCGGGGATGTTGCTCATGATGCCTTCTCCTTCAGGGAGCAGAGCTCCGCCGTTGCCGTCGGCCGGAGTGGCCGCGGAAAGCCGTGTTCATTCGTGTCTGAGACGCAGGGACGTCAGCCGCGACGCATGAACTGCTCCCAGACCTCGCGTCGCGCGGACTCCGCCGCGAGCTCGTGTTCCGGGCAGTCGAGGCGCAGTTGCTCACTCGACAGGGGCGCGTCCACGAAGGCGCAGTGATGCGGAGACGCGCCAGGGCGCACGTTCGGACGGAAGTGCGTACAGGTCACGCACATGCCGGTGACCGGGACGAGCGCTTGCTCCTGAAGCATCCGGATCATCTTCACGATGCCGGCGAAGAACGCGCGCTGTTCCTCCGGGGAGAGGTCCGCGACCGCGTCCGCCATGAACTCCGGCCACGACCGCGCGCGGGCCCCGAGTGATGCGCCCGTGGCCGTGGGGGTCAGGAGGCTGGCGCGCGGGTGCCTCGGGTCCGCGGAGCGGGTCACGAGCGCCTTCTCGACGAGGACGCGGACGGAGTCGCTGATGGTGGGAAGCGTCACGCCGAGGCGCTCGCTCAACTCCTTGCCGGTGAGCGGACCGTTCGCGACCAGCGTGGCGAGAATCTGCCCCTGCGTGGCGGACAGGCCCGCTCCATTCGCCTGCTGCCACGACTGCTGCTTCATCGCGAGCCCGATCTTGTGGAGCCCTGTCGCGATGCGCGCGGAGATGGGTTCGCTGTTCTCGTCGAAGTATCCCGGTCGCTTCCCAGTCATGCATTTGATCTAGGTTAGGACTCCTAAGTTGTCAAGGCGACCGGGCGGAGCGTTCGTGTCCTTCCCGTGGGCGTGTGGCAGAGTCCCCCCGCTTTGCATCCCTTCGTGTTCACCCGCCGGTTCCGGGCCTGGCACCTCGTGCTCGGAGCCTTGTTCATCTACACCGTGGTCTGCGTCTGGAGCGCCTTCCGGGGTGGGGTGTTCGCGTTCCACGACCTGGCGCTCCTGAACGACCTGTTCTCGAACGCGGTGCACCGGGGCCGGCCCTTCTGGGTGACGGACGGGGACTTCAACCACCTCACGGTGCACTTCACCCCGACGCTGCTGTTGCTCACGCCGCTGTTCCTGCTCAGCGACTCGCAGTTCCTGTTCATCCTGTTGGGGCTGGTGGCGCTGTACGCGGCGGTCGCGCTCCAAGTCTGGTTCTTCGAGCGCATGGTCGAGGAGCAGGAGCTGCTCCCCGCCGCCTGGAGGCCATGGGCCTCCGTCGCCTTCACGCTGTACCTGGCGCTCAATCCGTTCGTGAAGACGGTCGCGCTCTCCGCGCACTTCGAGGTGTTCTTCCAGCTGGGCTCCACGGCGGTGCTCGTGATGCTCCTGCGAGGAGTGCGGATGCGGTGGATCGTGCCCACGGCGCTGCTTGCGTTGGGCGTGCGTCCGGATGGAGGCCTGTTCCTCGCGTTCCAGTCAGCGGCCTTGTTGCTGCTGCCGGCCGTGGCCCGTCCGCCGCGTGCGATGCTCACGCGCAGGGCGCTCGGGGTGTCCGCGTTGGCGTTCGGCTACCTCGCGATTTGTGTCGCGGTGGTGCTGCCGGCGCTCGGGACGCCTTCGGGGACGCGGTTCTGGTCGCACTACGGCAGCACGTGGGGGCAGGTTGCCTTCACCGCGCTGGGCGATCCCGGCAGGGTGGTGCACGACGTGTCTACCAGCGGGCTGGTGGTCTTCCAGCGGAGCTTCTGGTGGCTCCAACTGCTCTCGCCCGCGGCCACTCTCGTCAGCACGATTCCGGGCACCTTCTTCTTCATGGCGGATGCGCCGGACAAGCGCCTCCTCTGGTTCTACAACTCCGCCTTCCTGCTGCCCGGGTTGGGCGTGTGCGCGGCGGCTGGCTTCGGGTGGCTCGCGGAGGCGTGGAAGGGCGTGCTCGCGCGTGGGCGGGTCCCTGCCTGGACCGCGACGATGCCCGTGCTGCTGCTCGCCGTGCTCGCGATTCTCCAGGTCGCGCGGTTCGACCGGACCATCGGGTCTCCGCCGCTGCGTCCCATGCCTCCGGTGGATGGAGACTTCCGCCAGGCGTTCGCGCGCCAGGTCCAGACGTGTGCCTCATGGCGCGCGGTGGCCACGGACTTCCGCTCCATCGTCTTCGTGCCCAACGGCTACGACCGCTTCCTCCTGCATCACTATGAGCGGGCGCAGGTCGTGCTTGTTCCTCCGCACGTGGACACGCTCCTCCTGGGGGCGGAATCACGGGAGGCGTTGCTCGACAGGCTCCAAGGGGATTCCCGGTTCGAAGAGGTGGCGGACCCGGGCCCGGTCCGCGTCTTCGTGCGGAAGGATGCACGCGGCTGCGGTTCGTAATGCGGTTCGTGGAAAGGTGATGATGGGGGCCATGACGCTCCGGACCGAGCTCGCCTTCAGTTCCTCCCGCCTCCGAATCAGGGGCGGTGGACGAAGGGGGCGCATCCGAGGTCCAATCACGGCCGTCATGACCCCAGACGAAGTGCAGAGAACCTTGGCGGACTCGGAGCTGGTGCCGTGCGCGGAGTTGTCACTCGCGGACGCCCGGAGGATGGTGGAGGGCTTCCTGGACGCGGACGTCCCCGCCCTCGTCCACCGTGAGGCGTGCGGCAAGGTCGGCTGTTCTCCGAAGTTCCAGGTTCTGGTGCGGCCCGAGGATGGGCCCCGGGTGGCCGCCCTGCTCCAGCAGGGATGGCTGGAGACGGTGCGCCGCGAGGGTCTGATGCCAGAGGGTGCGGCTCCCCGCCTGATGCCCTCCGCCCCGTCAGAAGCCACCGAGGAAGAGGGAGAGCCTCCCTGCCCGGCCTGCGGAACGGCCGCCGCTCTGGTGGCGGGCGCCTGCAGCGACTGCGGCCTCCAACTCGAGTAGGCGTCAGACGGCTCGGGCGTGTGCCGGGGGCGGGATTCGAACCCGCAACCTCCGCGTTTTGAGCGCGGCGCCTCTACCTGATTGGGCCAACCCGGCGTGAGCTGTCTTGGCTGTGAAGTCGGGATGACTGGATTCGAACCAGCGACCTTGCGCGCCCGAGGCGCACGCTCTTGACCAGACTGAGCTACATCCCGATGGGTTTGAGTCCTCGAGGGAGGACCCGGACATGACTGAGGCCGGGTCCCCCCTCGGGAGCCCGGCCTCTGTCCATGCCCGTCCCGGTGTTACCGGGTGGCGGCGTGGGTCAGGTGCCGGGCGGACAGCCGTGGAACGAGGCGATGGCCAGTTCCAAGCTGTCTGGAGTGGGCTCCATGTCGGTGGGGCGGTTGGGGTTCGGCTCGTCGCGCTTCGTCATGGGCATCACACTCCTTTCTCGGGGATGAGGGACGCGGCGGAAAATCAGTCCTGACAGAGCTGCTTCCGCCAGTTGC
The DNA here is from genome assembly GCF_003668965.1 of Corallococcus sp. AB030. Taxonomy (NCBI): domain Bacteria; kingdom Pseudomonadati; phylum Myxococcota; class Myxococcia; order Myxococcales; family Myxococcaceae; genus Corallococcus; species Corallococcus sp. AB030. The sequence continues at coordinate 10,214 of NZ_RAWQ01000077.1, read as the reverse complement.
GCTTCTCGATGCACCGGACGTTGTCCACGTCCGCGAGCGTCTTCAGATACCGGCCCAGGTCGAGCAGCTCCGTGTCGTGCGCCTCGCCCTCGTATTCGCGGACGTAGATGGCGTTGCCGTGGTTGTGGATGCACTTGGCTGGCGTGTCATCGACAATCAGGACGCGCTCCAGTTGGTAGCCCCGCCGCTTCAACTTGCGCAGCTTCTTGACCCAGCCGTAGTGCGCATCCGGATCGAGAAACCCATCCCGCTGGACGCCGGCCCGGTCGAACCCATACGTGCAGCGGCTCCGCCCCCAGACGAAGTCCAGCTCGAGCTCCGGCGGGACCATCCGCTTCACGAGCTCCGCCACGTACTTGTCAGCCCCCGCCGACCAGATGGCCAGCCGGAAGCGAGAGGCGCACTCCCACAGGAAGGGCTCCAGGTGCGGACGCACGTGGACGAAGTAGCCCAGGGCCTGGAAGTCCGCCTCCCGGGACAGGGGCTTCTCGCTTGCGTGGACCAGGGTCTCATCCAGGTCCAGGATCAACAGGATGCGGTCCGTGGGCGCCGTCACCGGTGGGTCTCCCTCCCGGTGATGACGCCGCACGGCTCACGGAAATGACGACGCGGCGTCACTGCACGCCGGGCGCTCGGAACACCTGGCCGTTGCGGCCTTCCAGCACGAGGCTGGCCTCGTCCGTGCTGCCCACGCGCAGCTCCACGCGGGCCTGGCCGCGACGGTCCACCAGGAGCAGGCCGGGCGAGCCCTCTTCATCCGCGCCCAGGATGGCGCGGGGGCGTCCCGTCACGTCCGCCAGCTCCAGTCGCGACGAGCCGTCCACCTGGAGTCCCACGGAGAACAGCTCCGCGCCCCCGGACTTGGACAGCGTCAGTCGCGGCGCCTCGTCGGAGAACACCATCAGCTCCGCCAGCGACTCGCCTTCCGCCGTGGAGAAGCGCAGCCGGGGCGAGTCGTCCTCGCCCACACCCAGCAGTGCCCGGGGACGGCCTTCGCTGTCGTTCAGCACCAGCGACGCGCCGCCGTGGCGGTTCGCTTCCAGGCTGGCCCGTGTGCGGCCCCTGGCGTCCTTGAGCACCAGCCGGGATGCGACCAGCTCTCCCGGATGCTCCTGCGTCGCTTCGTCACGCAGGGCCGCGGTTCCCATTCCCACCCCGGCCAGCACGAAGGCCGCGAGGGTGAGGCCCTGCCATCGTCGGAGCCGGCCTTCCAGCCGCTCCATGCGCGCGTCCAGTGAGTCCATCCCGGCGTCGCCTCCTGTCCCACCCTGGTGGGACGGCAGGAGGCTAGCAGAGGCCGGCGGGCCTCCGCTCAGCGGGGCAGGAAGAGGAGCAGGAACGTGGGCAGCGAGGCGACAAGAATGCCCGCGCAGAGTGTGAGCACCATCTGGAGGAAGAAGAGGTCCTCCAGCGTCTCCTCCAACACTCCCTCCAATCGATCGATGGCCAACATCTCCAGCTCCCGCACGGCGGAAGGCACGTCCGACGACGTCAGCACCGCGCGCAGGGCGATGAGCCCCAGCACCCGGCGGGACTGGTCCATGAGGAAGCCCTCCAGCCATCCGGCGCGGGAGGCCGCGGATTCGCGCTCCTCCTCGGGCTCCCGCATGCGCTCCGCCACCGACTCCTCAATGGCCCGGGTGAGTTCCGCGCGGCTGGGCGTGCTGGCCCCGCGCAACCGTCGGGCGACCTGCATCGTCGCGGGCTTGAGGATGGCGTACGCATAGCCCATCAGCCCTCGCGCCCGGACCTCGCTCGCGAGCCGTGAGCTGACCCCGTGGAGCATCCAGACGTAGCCCCCAGCCAGAGCCAGGGGCAGGGGTGTGAGCACGAAGCTCAGGTAGTTCAGCCAGGAGGGCGTTGGTGTCGCGCCCGTCCAACGCGGCGCGAGCACGAAGACGCCTGCCAGCACCAGGCCGAAGCACCCGAAGAGGAAGAAGCCCTTCAGCGCGCCCAGCACGCCGGAGCCCAGCAGCGCGGGCACCATCGAGAGGAGGCTCCGCAAGCCCGCGCGGGCCATGCCTCCCATGGACTCACGCGGAGGCACTTCGAGCGGCGCCGCGTCCCGTTGCTTCAATGCCGCGTGGCTCATGACGAGCGCTCCAGCTCGGCGGCAGCCCACCGGTCCACCTGTTCCGCGGAGGGCGGCGATACCGGCTCGCTGGCTTTCAGCTCGCGCCGGCGCCGCCACCACATCAGGAGCGCGGCTGCTCCGAAGAGCACGCCCCCCACGGCCAGCCGGGGCAGCAGCCACGGAATGGGTCCGGACCGGGAACTCTGGCGCTCCTTCCACCACGCCGTGCCGGTTCCAATCAGCGCGAGCACGCCCGGAATGGCGGCCATGCGCCACAGCGTCCCGCTGTCAGGGCCCGGCACGAGCGCCAGCAGCCCGAGGAACACCGTCGTGGTCCACAGCAGGATGCGGCCCAGCCGGAAGTTCGTCAGCCCCACCAGCACCGCCGCGACGGGCTTCGAGCCCTCACCACTCATGTTGCGTCCCCATGGGAGCGTCATCCTAGAGGGGGACGGACTCGCGCCCCAAGTCAGCCCCGGGCGCGTCCGGGCTCAAGGCTGGGGGCGCCACCACAGGCCCTTCAGTCCCGCCTGCTCACACGCCTGACGCGCCTCCTCGGTGTAGCAGTAGAAGGCCAGCTCGGGGACGAAGAACACGGGAGGGAAGCCTCCGGGTGGCGGGCGGAGCACGAGTGGCTCGGCGTCATCCTCGCCCAAAAGCTCCTCGTCCCACTGGTGGAAGGGCACGCCCTTCACGAGGGTGCGCTCCCGGTCGAGGCAGTCGGTCCGCTCCAGCAACTGGAGGATGACGAAGTCCTCGTTCTTCAGCGCAGGGTCCGTCACCGGATACCAGGTCCTCCTCCGGGGATATCCGCTGTACACGAGGTGCTTGATGCGTTCCGCGTAGATGACCGTGGGGATGAGGCGGTGGCGGAACGGGCCCACCCCTTCGAGCACTCGCACCATGCGCCGGGAGAGCAGCAACCACCCCATGGACGTGGTGCACAGGTGGTCGCGTCCGGCGATCCACTCCAGGTTGCCATAGTACTCGATGACCCCGGGTGCGCCCTGCTGGCTCTGATATCCGATGTCGGGATCGAAGAACGTCACGTCCTCGAAACCGTCGAACTCGATGAGATGAGCGTCGTAGATATCCGCATTCTCCTTGGCATGGGAGACATCCGTCGACAATGCATACATCATGTGGTGTGTGACTCCTCGCGGGAGGACAGTTCCAGCAACGCCAGCTTCTTCCCCGTGAGCACACTACCGCCGCGTTGCTCCTGGAACACCTTGATGGCCGGCTCCTTCAGGCTCCCGGATTCGATGGCCTGGCGCAGCTCGTTCTCGACCTTGAGGATCGCGTCCTCGATGACCTTGGGCGTCCAACTGGAGGGGGGGCCCTTTCTGGACAGACTCTTCCAGCCAAGTTCAAGCCGGGCACGCACGAAATCGCTGTAGCGCGGGTGGCTGCCCGAGTGGATGAGCTGGCCCTCCACGTTGATCCCGGAGTGCATGTCGAGGATGTTCGACCCCCGGTCAATCGTATAGCCCTTGAGCCGCTCCATGGCCGTGCGAATCAGCGGGTGGCTCTGGGCGACCACGTCGGGGATGAGGTGGTGCATGGGATGGCCGGCGGAGAGCCGGACCTCCGCCGCCGCCCGAGCCGCCGGGCCCTGGGTCTTCTCCACCCAGTCCAGGTAGTTCTTCCGGTAGCGGGTGAAGACACTCAGGCGGGGCGTGCCCTTGCCGACCTTGAGCACCACCAGCCCGTCCTCGGTCACCGTGAGCGCCCCGTACTCGTCGCCCAGGGCCTTTCCGTGCGGACGGCTCAGCCGATAGGGCTGGGAGCCCGTGTTCAACTTCTCCAGGCGGTAGCCTGCGGCCTGAAGCTCTTTCTTGAACGCATTGAACTCCGGCGTTCCTTCCTGAGGGATGCGGCGTCCGACGAAGTCCTTGAGCTTGTCCCAGTTGGGGAGCTTCTCCAGCAGCTTCTCCAACTCGGCGTCACTGAGCATGCGCTCGGTCAGGGTGGGCTCGGGATCTGGCGTGGAGGAGCCGCCTTCCTTGACCGCCTTCGACAGCAGCGGCGTGCCGGCTCCCCAGGGATTGAAGGGAAGGGGGATTGCGGGGGCGGCGGTGATGGAGCCCGGCTGGAACACGGGGACGCCCGCGTAGGCACCACCGGGACCCGCCGCCGCCATCATGTAGATGCGGGGTGGGGTGATCTTCACGGACGTCATCAGCTTGAGCCCACGTCCCGCGTTGGTCTTCACGCCCATCAGCGCCAGCGCCGCCATCGCGATGCTCACCAGCATCCGGAGGAAGGACTTGCTCGCCTCCTTGAGCTTCTCCGGTGAGCCGTTGGCCTCCCAGGCATGAGTGAGCCACAGCTGCGCGTGCTTCAGGGCCTCTCCTCCGGCCTCGATGAGTCCATGGGCTCCGAACGCCGCCAGGCCCAGCTGGATGAGCGCCGCCGCGAGCTGCCCTACTCCGGTGGGCGTCGCGGCCAGGAAGGTGGACAGCGCCTCCGCGGCGATGAAGCCCACCACCATCGCGGAGATCTCCAGCCAGTTGTCCAGGATGGCCTGGCCGTACTGCCCGGTGACCTCTCCGAAGTACTGGTCCGCCTGCCGCACGGAGGTGATGACGTCCTCCAGGTGCCGGGCGGCCTTGCGTGCCTTGGCCATCGCCTCGTGGGTGATGGAGCCGCTCGACACGATTCCCTGGAGCTGGTTGGCGAAGGCGATGCTCACCAGCCAGATGCGCTCACCCGCGACCAGCCGCACGTCACCGTCGATGCGCTGGACCCCCTTGCGGCCACTCTTCACGTTCACGTGATGAATGACATTCTCGTAGAAGCGCAGGTCCCGCCCCGGCTGGATGGCCTGCCGGTAGATGCGCGCGGCGATGGGCTCCAGGCGGTTCCCCGGGCGGACCTGATAGAGCGTCGCCGCGGGCTCCGGCAGCTGCGTCGTAATGCGCAAGGTCTGCACGTAGCCTTGCAGCAGGTATCCCCCCACCACGGTGGAGACGTAGGACCAGCCAGGCGCCTGGGCATGGTCCCGGATGACGCTCACCCGCGTGCCCGGAGGCAGCGGCGCTGGGGTCAGGCAGGTGGAGCCCTTCATCTCCGCGGGAAGCGTCCGGAGGTTGGCGCCATCACCCTGGTCGATGAATCCGAATTGAATCGTCATGTCCCCCCCGTCTCGGGACTGACAGGATTCAGCCACCCCGACCGGGAGTGAAGGACCGGCCGGGTGGGAATGACAAAGACTTACAGCCGCTACGCGGCGGCTGCCTGCTGGATGCGCGCCTCGGTCTCCGCAGGACTGACAATCCAAGGCCAGAAGCGCTGCGGCTCTCCGAAGTTGTCGAAGAACGTGTCGGCCAGGGGGGACATCGCCGAGGCGGCTCCCAGGTAGCGCAGCACGTGCGGCGGAGGCGGCTGGAGCAGCAGGTTGGTGAACGCGGTGATGAACTGGCCCTCCGTCCGCCAGAAGTGCTCGAAGGTCTGCTCCATCCAGTCCGGGGTGAAGGGCTGGTCGCCGTGCTCGAGGATGGCCTGCGTCATCGCGTGCGCCTGCTTCGACGCGCTGTTGAGCCCCTGGCCCGCGATGGGGTCGTTGAGCATGACGACATCCCCCATCCCCATCACCGTGCGTCCCGAGGGCAGCCGCCCCACCGGCTTGCGCACCGTGGGCGTGAACGCGCCGGTGAGCCAGGAGGACTCGTCCACGATGCTGGCGCCCTCCAGCCGCTCCGCCACCCACGGTGAGAAGTCCCGCAGCACCTGCTTCATCCGCTCCATCGCCTCCCTCGCGGTGCTCACGCCGCCGAAGCGGTCCAATCCCTGGCCGGGGATGGCCTCCAGCAGGATGCCGTTCAGCGGGCCCCGGATGCGGTCGAAGTACGGCATGGCGAAGTACTCGCCGTGGCCCGCCGTCAGGATGAACTTGAGCGCGGGGTAGGGCGTCTCGTGCAGCGGCTTCATGCCGGTGACAATCATTGCCACCAGGTTCCGTTGCGGCTGCGTGTGGACGCTGCGCTCGGCGTCCCGCTCGAACAGCCGCGTGAAGCTGTTGCGGCCCGTCGTCACCACCACCAGGTCATGCCCGGGCGCGAGCGCCTCCAGCGCTTCCACGTCCACGTCCCGCACCACCACGGTGCCTCCGCGCCGCTCGAACTCCGCGAGCCAGCGGGAGTACTTCGCCCGCAGGTCCAGGGACTTGCCTGGATTCAGGATGCGCCCCTGGACCCGGAGCGCCCGCTGACCCGGCGCCGCGCAGACGTCCAGGTCCCCGCCCCGGGCGGACTCCCCCGGGCCCGTCCAGAAATCGAGCCCCAGCTCCTGCTCGTACCGGTGGGCGCGGCCGAAGAGGTAGGTGGTCGCGGCGAGCCGGGCGTTGAAGATCTGCTCGGGCGTGCGGTCCGAGTAGACGGTGACCGCGTAGCCCTGCTCCAACAGGCCGAAGCCGAGCTGCAGCCCCGCCTGGCCCGCTCCGATGATGCCGATGTTCCTCATGGTCCCCCCTGGGTGGTGTCCGGGCGTCACGCCCTGCCAGGACACTACGAAACGAGGGCCCCTTCCTGGCAACGCACGGCGGTACGAGGCCGCCCGGAAACCGACGCCCCGAAGCCCGCTTCCATGTCAGACCCCGCGAGTACTGTTCCTCCTGTCGCAGCGAGAAACGAACGAAGGGGAACACGTCATGGCGAGTTCTGTGATTGATAACCGCGTCGAGGTCGTCTTCAGCTTTGACACCACGGGCAGCATGTATCCGTGTCTCGCGCAGGTGCGGAAGAAGCTGGGGGCCGCCGTGGCCCGGCTCACGAAGGAGATCCCTGGCATCCGCATCGGCATCATCGCGCACGGCGATTACTGTGACGCGAAGTCCACCTACGTGACCAAGGCGTTGGACCTCACGGACGACGCCAAGGGCATCACCCGCTTCGTGGAGAAGGTGGGCCAGACGGGCGGCGGTGACGCGCCGGAGTGCTACGAATTGGTGCTGCATGAGGCCCGGAGCCTGTCCTGGACGGAGGGCTACACGAAGGCGTTCGTGCTCATTGGGGACGACGTGCCGCACCCGCCCCAGCACAACCCCAAGAAGCTGGACTGGCGCAAGGAGGTGGCCGCGCTGGGGGAGCAGGGCGTGCCTGTGTATGGCGTCCAGGCGCTGAACCGCCGTCACGCGACGTCGTTCTACAAGGAGCTGGCGGAGAAGTCGGGCGGCTTCCACCTGAGCCTGGATCAGTTCTCACACATCACCGACATGCTGCTGGCCGTCTGCTACAAGCAGTCCTCGGACTCGCAACTCCAGGCATACGAAGCGGAGGTGTCCCGCGAGGGCCGCATGAACCGCTGCCTGAACGCGATGTTCAACACGATGCTCAAGCGGACCACGTCCACGCTCTTCGGTGAGACGGACCTGCGCGCGGTGCCTCCGGGCCGCTTCCAGGTGCTGGAAGTGGAAGGGGACAGCGCCATCAAGGAGTTCGTGACGGAGAACGGCCTGGGCTTCAAGACGGGGCGTGGCTTCTACGAGTTCACCAAGACGGAGACCATCCAGGGCCGCAAGGAGGTGGTGCTGATGGACCGCAAGTCCGGCGACCTCTACAGCGGCGAGCGCGCGCGGGAGATGCTCGGCCTGCCGCCAGGAGAGACGGTGCGCATCCGGCCCGCGAGCCTGGAGAAGTACGTCGTCTTCGTCCAGAGCACGTCCGCCAACCGCAAGCTCAAGGGCGGCACGAAGTTCCTCTACGAAGTGGAGGACTGGGACGGCGCTCGCGCCGCGGCCTGAGCCGGGGGATGGCTTGACGGCCTGTTGGAATGACTGACAAACATGGCGGGCGTCCGGAATGGTCCGGTCCCTTTGCCTCGGAGTCCGCCATGTTGCTCGACCCTTCAACCACCGCCGTGTTGTTGATTGAGTACCAGAACGAGTTCGCCACCGAAGGCGGGGTCCTGCACCCGGCCGTGAAGGGCGTGATGGCCGAAACGAAGATGCTGGAGAACACCCTGGCGGTGGTGAAGGCCGCCCGGGCGAAGGGCGTGACGGTGATGCACGCGCCCATCACCTTCGCGGAAGGGTACGGCGAGCTGACCCGGCACCCCTACGGCATCCTGAAGGGCGTGGTGGACGGGAAGGCGTTCGTGAAGGGCAGCTGGGGCGCGCAGATCATCGACGCGCTGGCGCCGCAGAAGGGCGACATCGTTGTGGAAGGCAAGCGCGGCCTGGACACCTTCGCCAGCACCAACCTGGACTTCATCCTGCGCAGCAAGGGCATCAAGACGGTGGTGATTGGCGGCTTCCTCACCAACTGCTGTGTCGAGTCGACCATGCGCACCGCGTACGAGCACGGCTTCGACGTCATCACCCTCACGGACTGCGCCGCCGCCACCTCGGCGGAGGAGCACCGCAACGCGCTCAAGTATGACTTCCCCATGTTCTCGCGCCCCATGCCGTCGTCGGAAGTGATTGGCATGCTGGGGGCGTAGGGCCGGAGGAGAGCGGCGCGAACCCCCTTGCGGCCGTGCGTGCGACGCCACTAGAAGCACGCCGTTGCCTGACCCGAGGGGGTTTTCGCGTGTATCGAAAGAATGTTCTCAGCGCCGTGTTCGCGCTGGGGTTGCTGACGGCGATGGGGGCCCAGGCCGAGGTGCTGTATGCCCAGGCCAATTTCCTTTTGAACAAGAACCAGCTCTCCGCGGTGAACTACCGCGGCAAGGGCGCGGCCATCCCCGTGGGGGCGAAGGTCGCGGTCCTCGAGCGGGACAGCGACGAGGTCCGCTGCAAGGTCATCGAGTCCGGCGCCGAGTTCCGGTTCGTGACGCACCGGAGCCTGGGCAAGCCCATCAACGTGCTGTTCGCCGGCTTCTTCGCCGAGCAGGACCCGGCCCCGCGCATCGCCGCGCTGACGCCCGAGGAGCAGAAGCAGGTCCGCGCCGGTGAGCTGGCCCGGGGCATGTCGCGAGAGGCCGTGCTGCTGACGGCCGGCCCGCCGCCGCCGCACCGCACGCCGTCGCTCCAGAGCACCCGCTGGACGTACTGGAGCTCGAAGTTCTCCACGTTCGAGGTCGAGTTCGGCCCGGATGGCAAGGTCGTGCGGGTGGGCGACGAGCCCGCGGCCGCCCCGGCCCCCGCGCCCGTGGTGGAGAAGACCTACTACCACGCGACCGCGAACTTCCATTTCGAGGACGGCACCGTGTCCTGGGTGAACTACCTCAAGGGCCCCATCATCCCGTTCAACGCGAAGGTGGAGGTGCTGGACAAGGGTTCCTCCTCCGTGAAGTTCAAGGTCGTGGAGACCGGCGCGGAGCTCGAGTTCACCAACGACTCGCGCTCGGGTTCGGAGACCTGGAAGCTGTTCCAGGCTTCGTTCGCGCCGGACGACCAGGCCGCGAAGCTGGAGGCGCTGTCGGTGGATGACCGCAAGAAGGTCTCCGCGTCGGAAGTGGAGCCCGGCATGAGCCGCGAGGCCGTGCGCATGGCGTGGGGCCCTCCGCCCGCGCATGAGACGCCGTCGTTCCAATCCAGCACCTGGACCTACTGGAAGTCGAAGACGTCCAAGGTGCGGGTGAAGTTCGGCAAGGACGACAAGGTCGCCGCCATCGAGTAGCGCGGCGGCTGGACGTCCGTGACGACACGAAAAAGGGGTGACGGCTCATCGCCGTCACCCCTTTTTTCATCACCGCGTCAGGCTGCGCGGCGGACTACTCCATCGTCGGGACCTGGCTCATGCCGGCCGTCGGGTCCTGCTGCGGCCCCTGGGCCAGGGACAGCACGCTGGTCGCGACGTCGCTCACCGCACCGACCGCGCCGCCCACCGCGCCCACGGCGCCACCCACCGCGCCCGCGGCGCCACCCACCGCGCCCGCGACGCCCTGCACGCCCTCAGCGACACCCTGCACGCCCTGCGTGATGCCCTGCACCAGCTGCGCGATGCTGCTCAGCACGGTGGCGGCGCCCTCCAGCAGCTCGCCCAGCTTCGCGGCCTTGCCTCCGAGGCTGCCAGCCGCGTCGAAGCCGTCCTGCTTCAGGCTCGACAGCTTGTCGGACATCTTGCCGCCCACCTTCCCAAAGGGGGAGGCATCCGCGGCGCCCGGAAGGCTCGGCGTGGTGGGCTTGGAGACGGAGGACGGCAGGTCGGGCGTGTTGGGCTTGGAGAGGGAGGACGGCTGGTTGGGCGTGGTGGGC
>NZ_RAWQ01000076.1:0-40048 GCF_003668965.1 Corallococcus sp. AB030 | reverse complement strand
CCCTCCCCCACCCCACCCCTGCGCTACGAGGCGCGCGACGGCCTGTTCCTGCGCCCCACCACGTGGGAGGACCTGCTCGCGCTGCGAGCCCTGCACCCGGAGGCGATGCTCGTGGCCGGCGCCACCGAGCTGGGCGTGGACATCACCAAGAAGTCCCGTCGCTACCCGTTCCTCATCTCGACGGAAGGCGTGGAGGCCCTGCGCGCCATCCGCCGCGAGGAGGACGGCTGGTACGTGGGCGGCGCCGCGTCGCTGGTGGACGTGGAGGACGCGCTGGGCCACGAGGTGCCGGAGCTGGCGAAGATGCTCAACGTCTTCGCCTCGCGGCAGATCCGCCACCGCGCCACGCTCGCGGGCAACCTGGTGACGGCCTCGCCCATCGGGGACACGGCGCCGGTGCTGCTCGCGCTGGACGCCCGGCTGGTGCTCGCGTCCGTGCGCGGCGAGCGGACGGTGGCGCTGTCGGACTTCTTCCTCGCCTACCGCAAGACGGCGCTCCAGCCGGACGAGGTGGTCCGCTTCGTCGTCATTCCCCACGCCCCGGCGAAGGACAGCGGACTGACCCGGCACTCGGACAGCTTCAAGGTGTCCAAGCGCCGCGAGCTGGACATCAGCATCGTCGCGGCGGGCTTCTGCATCGAGACGGACGCGCTGGGCCTCGTGCGCACCGCGCGCCTGGGCTACGGCGGCGTCGCGGCCACCCCGGCGCGGGCGAAGCAGACGGAGGCCCAGCTCGTAGGCCACCCGTGGAACACGGAGGCCGTGGCCCGCGTGCGCGCCACGCTGGAGCGCGAGTTCACGCCCCTCACGGACCTGCGTGGCAGCGCGGAGTACCGGCGCGGGCTGGTGGTGTCCCTGCTGGAGAAGTTCGCGTCCGGCGAGCGCAGCGCCGCGCTGGACGGACGCCCCCGCTTCGCCCCGGGCGCGCCTGTCGCCACCGCGGACGCGGGCCGCGAACTGCGCCATGAGAGCGCGCTGGGCCACGTGACGGGCAGCGCGCAGTACGTGGACGACCTCGCGCAGCGCCAGCCCATGCTGACGGTGTGGCCGGTGCTGTCGCCGCACGCGCACGCGCGCATCCTCCGCCGCGACGCCAGCGCCGCGCTGAAGGTGCCCGGCGTGGTGAAGGTGCTGCTCGCGGAGGACATCCCGGGCATGAACGACACGGGCCCCATCCGCCATGACGAGCCGCTGCTCGCGAAGGACGAGGTGCTCTTCCACGCGCAGGTGGTGGCGCTCGTCGTCGGCGAGACGCCCGAGGCCTGCCGCGAGGGCGCGCGCCAGGTGGTGGTGGACTACGAGCCCCTGCCCGCGGTGCTCACGCTGACCGAAGCCCTGAAGCAGGGCAGCTTCCACACCGACCCGCACATCATCCGCCGGGGCGACGTGGACAGCGCGCTCGCCTCCAGCCCGAACCGGCTGGCCGGAGAGCTGACGATGGGCGGCCAGGAGCACTTCTACCTGGAGACGCACGCGGCCTTCGCGGAGGTGGGCGACGACGGAGACGTCACGGTGACGTCCTCCACACAGCACCCGTCGGAGGTGCAGGCCATCATCTCGCACGTGCTGCACATGCCGCGCAGCCGCGTGGTGGTGAAGGCGCCGCGCATGGGCGGCGGCTTCGGCGGCAAGGAGACGCAAGGCAACGCGCCCGCCGCGCTGGTGGCGCTGGCGGCGGTGCACACGGGCCGGCCGGTGAAGTGGATGCTGGACCGCGACGTGGACATGGTCGTCACGGGCAAGCGCCATCCGTTCCACGCGGCCTGGGAGGTGGGCTTCGACGCCACGGGCCGGCTGCTCGCGCTCAAGGCGGACCTCACGTCCAACGGCGGCTGGTCCCTGGACCTGTCCGAGTCCATCACCGACCGGGCCCTCTTCCACCTGGACAACGGCTACTACGTGCCGTCGGTGCGCTACACCGGCCGCGTGGCGAAGACGCACCTGGTCTCCAACACGGCATTCCGGGGCTTCGGCGGTCCGCAGGGCATGCTGGTGATGGAGGACATCCTGGCGCGCATCGCGGCCGCCCTGGGCCTGGCCCCGGAGGCCGTGCGCCAGCGCAACCTCTACGACGGCGTGGGCGACACCAACACCACGCACTACGGCCAGGAGCTGGAGGACAACCGGCTGCCGAAGCTGTGGAACGACCTGATGGAGTCGTCCGACTTCGCGAAGCGCCGCGCGGAGCTGGAGGCCTTCAACGCGTCCAGCCCCCGCATCAAGCGCGGACTGGCCATCACGCCAATGAAGTTCGGCATCTCCTTCACCGCCACCTTCCTCAACCAGGCGGGCGCGCTGGTGCACGTGTACCGCGACGGCTCCGTGCTGCTGTCGCACGGCGGCACGGAGATGGGCCAGGGGTTGCACACCAAGATCCAGGGCGTGGCCATGCGCGAACTGGGCCTGCCCGCGGACCTGGTGCGCGTGGCGCACACGGCGACGGACAAGGTGCCCAACACGTCCGCGACGGCGGCCTCCAGCGGCTCCGACCTCAACGGCGCGGCGGTGCGCGAGGCCTGCATCCAGGTGCGCGAGCGGCTGGCTCCGGTGGCCGCCCGCATGCTGGTGCAGTTGCACGGGCAGGCGGTGTCTCCGGACGCGCTGGTGTTCGAGGACGGGCGCATCTCGGCGGCGTCACGGCCGGACCAGGGGCTGCCCTTCGGGACCGTGGTGGAGGAGGCCTACCGCGACCGCGTGGGCCTGTCCGTCACGGGCTACTACCGCACGCCGGGCATCGGCTACGACCGGACCCTGGGCCGGGGCAAGCCGTTCCTCTACTTCGCCTATGGCGCGGCGGTGAGCGAGGTGGAGGTGGACGGCGACACGGGCATGAAGCGCGTGCTGCGCTCGGACCTGCTGGAGGACGTGGGGGATTCACTCAACCCCGGCCTGGACCGGGGTCAGGTGGAGGGCGCCTTCGTGCAGGGCATGGGGTGGCTCACCGGCGAGGAGCTGAAGTGGGACGCGAACGGGCGGCTGCTCACGCACTCCGCCAGCACCTACGCCGTGCCCGCGTTCAGCGACGCGCCCATCGACCTGCGCGTGGCCTTGATGGAGCGGGCCGAGCAGAAGGGCACCATCCACGGCAGCAAGGCCGTGGGCGAGCCGCCGCTGATGCTGGCCCTGTCCGTGCGGGAGGCGCTGCGCGACGCGGTGGCCGCCTTCGGAGCGCCGGGCGGCGACGTGGACCTGCCCTCGCCCGCCACGCACGAGGCCCTCTTCCTGGCCATCCAGCGGCGCAAGGCGAGGGGCGCGGGGCTCCCGGTTCCGGACGAAACGCGCGAGGTGGCCTGAGCCGGGCGGCGGGTGCGGCAACATGCCACGGCAAGCTTTCCCAGCCAGTGCGTTAGACGGGGGCACCTTCCAAGGATGATTCCCATGCGCTCCGTGCTCCGCTCCCGCCTCCTCCTTCCCCTGGCCCTCGTGGGCGCGCTCGGCTGTGGGGACGACGAACCCCAGACGCCCGAGCTGCTGACGGTGAACCTGCCTGTCGTCGCCCGCGTGGGCACGGAGGCCTTCGAGTGCGGCAAGACGTACACGAACGTCGGGACGACGGGGACGACCTACGAGCCCATGGACTTCCGCGTGTATGTCCACAACGTGCGGCTGGTGACGCGGGACGGGAAGGAGGTGCCCGTGACGCTGACCGAGGACGGCACGTGGCAGCACTCGGGCGTGGTGCTGCTGGACTTCGCGAACAGGGACGGGCTGTGCACGCAAGGCACGGCGGCGATGAACGCGTCCATCAAGGGCACGGCGCCCCAGGGTGACTACACGGGCCTGCGCTTCACGGTGGGCGTGCCGGAGGACGTGAACCACGGCGACCCCACGACGCTCGGTGCGCCGATGGATGATACGGGCCTGCACTGGAGCTGGCAGAGCGGCTTCATCTTCACGCGCATCGAAGGCCGCACGCAGGGCCTTCCCCAGCATGTCCTGCACCTGGGGAGCACGGCCTGCGCGCCGCCGCCCGAGGGCCAGACGCAGGGCACCGCCGGGTGCGCGAACAACAACCGTCCGGAGTTCCACCTGGACGGCTTCGACGTGACGAAGAACAAGGTGGTGATGGACCTGGGCACGCTCTTCGCGGGCGCCAACCTGGACGTGAACGCGCCTGGCACGGCCGCGGGCTGCATGTCGTCCCCCAACGACACGGACTGCGGTGCCCTCTTCCAGCCCCTGGGGCTGGCCTTCGGCGGCCAGGCGGCGAACCCGGCCGCGCAGACCTTCATCCGGGCCGAGTAGGAGAGGACGTCCGACGTGGCACGACGACAAGGACAGGCGTGGAAGGCCCTGGCGACGGTGGCGTTGCTGGGCGCGGGCTGCGCGGATCCCTCGGGTCCGACCGAGGAGCCCGTGCCCTACGACTGGAAGCTGCCAGCGGGCTTCCCCAAGCCGCGCGTGCCGGAGGACAACCCCATGTCGGAGGCGAAGGTCCAGCTGGGCCGGCGCCTCTTCTACGACAAGCGCCTGTCGTTGAACGGCACGCAGTCCTGTGGCTCCTGCCACGAGCAGGCCCGGGCCTTCACGGACGGGCGAGTGCACGCGGTGGGCAGCACGGGACAGGCGCACCGTCGCAACGGACAAGGGCTGGCGAACGTGGCGTACGCGACCAGCCTCACCTGGGCCAACTCCGCGCTCACCACGCTGGAGGCCCAGGCGCTGGTGCCGCTGTTCGGGCGGGAGCCGGTGGAGCTGGGCTTCGCGGATCAACAGGACGTGTTGCTGGAGCGGCTTCGCGAGGATCCGGACCTGACGGCCCGTTTCGCGGAGGCATTCCCGAACGAGGCCACGCCGGTGTCGCTGGCCACGCTGACGCGGGCGCTGTCCGCGTTCGAGCGTTCGCTCATCTCCGGCACGTCGCCGTATGACCGCTATCTGTACGGCAAGGAGGTGGACGCGCTGAGTCCCGCGGCGAAGCGGGGCTTGCAGCTGTTCCTGTCCGAGCGCCTGGAGTGCGACCACTGCCACTCCGGCTTCAACTTCCAGGACGCGACCGTGCACGAGGCGACGAAGGAGCCGGTGCTGCCGTACCACAACACGGGGCTCTACAACGACGACGGCCAGGGCGCGTATCCCGCTGGGGACACAGGCCTCTTCGAAATCACGTTCCGTCCGGATGACATGGGGCGCTTCAAAGCGCCGTCGCTGCGCAACGTAGCCGTCACCGGGCCGTACATGCACGACGGCAGCGTGGAGACGCTCTCCGACGTGTTGGACCACTACGCGGCGGGAGGCCGAGCACGGGCGGCGAACGGCGGACAACCGAGCCCCCTGCAGAGCGCCTTCGTGCGCGGCTTCGAGCTGACGCCCGAGGAGAAGGCGGACGTCGTCGCGTTCCTGGAGTCGCTCACGGACACGGCGTTCCTGACCGACCCGCGCTTCGCGGATCCCGCCACCGTGCCGTGAGCCGGTATCGTCATCGGCTGTGATTCAGCCATGGCGATTCCTCGTGGGCTCCACCGTGCGGCGGTGGGCGGTGCTGGCCTGCATGGCCCTGCTCATCGCGGGCTGTGCTTCGTCACCGTCACACGGAGGCACCTGGAGCTACGGCACTCCGGCTGCGCGCTCGGCATGGCGCCCCTGGGCTGGAGGAGTCCGGAAGGCTTCCGCTGAGTCTCGTGACGACAAGGGAGGGTCCTGTGGCAGTCGGCCTCTGCCGCCTGGCTGGCCCGACCTGGACCGAAGCGAACAGCGCCTCGCGCCGTTCCTGGCCTGTGCCTCGCCCGCGGCCTTCGTGGCGATGCAGCGCGGCGTGGACATGGCCTGGCTGGTGGAATCCCTTGAGGATTGGGACGCCGTCCGGCTGGGGGCGTTGGGGCCGTTGGATGCGAAGGCCTCCGGCATCCTTCAGCGCAAGCGCGCCGCGTTCCTCGTCAGCGCGGTCGAGAAGTATGGCGCGCCACGCGCGGAGGTGTTCGCCCTCTTCATCCTCCACGCCACCTTCGATGACGAACTGCGCGAGCTGGTCCAGCGCCTGGCCCGCGACAAGCAGTTCGGGGAGACCCTGGGCGGCATGCCCACCGTGCGCGAGGAGTTGCTGCGCAGGGGTCTGAAGGTCACGACGTATCCGGAGCGGGAAGAGCAGGCCGGTGACGTCCTGCGGGGTTTGGGGCGCGCGGGGCGGGATGCGCTGTCCAGCACCGACGTGAGCGCAGGCGCCCGCTACGTGGAGTTCTCCGCGAAGCGTGCGCAGTTGCCACCGCCCTACCAGGAAGCGCTCGACGCGGTGGAGCGGGCCCTGATGGCAGGGCACTTCTCACCGGGCAGCGTGGTGCGGGGTGGCTTCGATCACCTGACGTTCGGCGTCCCGATGGGCTTCTTCCATCTGGTCGCAGGAACGGCCCAGGGAGCAACGTCCCTGGCGAAGGGCCGATACGAACAGGCCACGCGAGAGCTGGCACCCGCCGCGTTCATGGTCGCGCTGTACGCGGGAGGCAAGGGCGCACGAGCCCTGCGAAGAGAACGGCCCACCTTCGACCTGGAGGCACTCAAGGCGGCGGTGGAGCGGCTGGAGGACCAGTTGGGGGTGAACGCCACGCGGGAGCTGCTGCGTCAGCTCCGAGCGAGCCGGGAAGGCGCCCTCCTCGCCGCCGAGTGGGGAGAAGCGGGAGCGCTCGCGCTGTACGAGGCCCGAGGCAATCCAGCGAAGGCCCAGGCCCTGCTGGCGGAGGCAAGCCGTGAACGCCCGGGCGCAGCACAGAAGAGTACCGGCAGAAGTGGAGACGCCGCCGCGCTGTCGAAGGACTTCGCGGGAGTACCACCGGAGGTCTTGGAGGCACGGCTCGCGCAGGTGGAATGGGAGGCCACGGGACCACGGCTGTCCCGCGAAGTGTCCTTCCTGAAGGAGCATCCACCTGAGAGGGATGCACCGCCGGGAGCCGAAGCTCACCCCCTCTGGACCGAGTACATGAGTTATCGCGAGGCCCGGCTCGCGGAACTGGAACAGGGCACGCCCGCCAAGGGTCCCCTGCGCTGGGAGGGCTACCTGGAGCTGCGCGGACAGTTCATCCGCGGGCTGATGTTCGAGCGGGCCATGGTCGCCCAGCTCCGCGCGGATGCAGCACTGCCCCGAGCGCAGCGTCGGTGGCTCAAGGACTTCGATCAGCCCCGCATCGAAACGCATGTGGGCATGACGAAGGCGGACCTGCGCTTCGCGGACGTGCTGGCCGTTGAAACGAAGCCACCGTCAGGCCAACCGCCACGCATGGAGACCTTCAGCTTCAAGAGTCGCGACCTGCATCTCCTCAGTGAGGCAGCACTGACGGCCCAAATGAGGGCGGACGCGCGAGCGGCTCTTCGGTATTACGGTGAGGCCGTGAACGTCCGTAGACCTGGACTGGAAGGGCCGGCACGAATCCGCAGGGTACGCCTCATCTACGAAGGAGGCGATCTCAAGCCTGGGCGTATGGTCGACATGAAGAGACCCCTGAGGATCCTCCGGGACGAGTTCCCGGATGTGGAGGTCCGAATCCAATGACTTTGGAAAGCCCCCCTAGGCTCATCGCGGCGGACTACCTGCGCCTTTCGTTTGATGGCGCCTGCAACACCCCCGGCGTCCTCGAACGGGAACTCGCGCCGTTTCTTGAAGCACTTGAATCAGGCGCTGGCGAGTGGATGCCAGACATCGTCGAAGGGGTGCGGCGCCGCAAATACACACGAGAGGCCGTCGCCAAGGGACTGGCCGAATCGCGCCAGGAAAGAACGACATCCGTGGGGCTCTACCGCACAACGGGGCCCGACCTGGACACGTCACTCCACCTTCGATTTCCGCCACTACGACCCAGCCTGGATCTTTCTCTCACGGTGAATCCGCTCGACCTCTTCGCGCGGGAATCAAGCTGCAAAGAGCTCGTGGAGATGGTCCGAACCTGGGCCATCCACTACCCCGTCACACACGCGACGGCTCACAGCGTGGCGGACAGGGAACTGGCGGACTTCCCCAATTTCGGCCGGGACGACGAGACGACCTACCAGGACGGCTTCGATAAGATCTACGAAGTCTGCTGGCTCAACGTCTTCGGCGCGAAGCTCGTGGACACTGTCGGCCGCGAGCGCATGCGATCCACGCCCGCCCACCGCGTCGAAGAACTTCCCGACGGCTCCATCCTCCTCGTCACCTGGCCTACCGCCGCGGACTTCGCCACTGAGGCCGCCCGCGTCGCGCAGGCCCACGCGTGGGTCCACCTTCGGCCGGACCTCGACTTCGACACGGTGATGGCCATCCTCCGCGAGCGAAGCGCGACCCTCGCCCCAGTCGAGCCCCGCTTCGCTCCGGACGTCGCCGCGCTGCTCTCACGCCTCCCCGAATACGTATCCCTGGCCCAGCACCAGCGGCGCATCGCGGAGCTCAATGCCTACGTCCCGCCAGAGCCAGACGAATGGCTCCCCCTGGACGCGGCCCTGCCGTCAGACGTGGCCGACCCGAAGGCCGCCCTCGATCAGTACGCATCCTTCGCGGAGCGCCTCGTGGCGCTGCTCCACACGCCGGTGCCCTCCGTCTTCAAGGGGTCCCCCGAATCCCTGACGGACATCGACTTCCACTTCTGGAAGGAGACCTTCCCGGACACCTTCGAGCGGCACAACATCGATGCCACCGCGGTCCCCGCCATCGGCGCCTACCTGGGAGAGGTGCTGGTCCGGCACCTGGGCGGTCAATGGCTCCCACGCAAGAACTGGATGGAAGCCCAGGTCCGTGTCGGCGACCGCGTCTGGTTGCCCTTCGCCCGCGCGCACCGCTACATGCGGTCCACCCAGGCGCTGCTGGACCACTCCCTCACCCAGCTCTATCGCGTCGCCGAACGCCACGCCCGCTACTGAGCCGGCGGCTTGAGGTCGTCCGGCAATCGCTCCAGCGCTCCCGGCCGCTCCACTCCGAAGCCCGTGCCGGCGGCCTCCAAGCCACGGGCAGGTCGTGCACGTGCTCCTCCTCCAGAGTCCAAGGGCGGTGAGCCCGTAGCGCGTGGAATCCCCTTGAGGGATCGTCACGGGCTGTGATTCAGCCATGGCGATTCCTCGTGGGCTCCACCGTGCGGCGGTGGGCGTTGCTGACCTGCATGGCCCTGCTCATCGCGGGCTGTGCTTCGTCACCGTCCCACGGGAGCACCTGGGGCTACGGCACTCCGGCGGCGCGCTCAGCATGGCGCCCCTGGGCTGGAGGGGTCCGGAAGGCTTCCGCTGAGTCTCGTGACGACAAGGGATGGGCTTGTGGCAGTCGGTCGCTACCGCCTGGCTGGCCCGACCTGGAGCGAAGCGAACAGCGCCTCGCGCCCTTCCTGGCCTGTGCCTCGCCCGCGGCCTTCGTGGCCATGCAGCGAGGCGTGGACATGGCCCGGGTGGTGGAGTCCCTTGATGATTGGGATGCCGTCCGGCTGGGAGCGTTGGGGCCGTTGGACGCGAAGTCCTCCGGCGTCCTTCAGCGCAAGCGCGCGGCCGTCCTCGTCTCCGTGGTCGAGAAGTACGGCCCACCCCGCGCGGAGGTGTTCGCCCTCTTCATCCTGCACACCAGCTTCGATGACGAGCTGCGCGACCTGCTCCAGCACCTGGCCCGCGACAAGCAGCTCGGGGAGACCCTGGGCGGCATGCCCACCGTGCGCGAGGAGTTGTTGCGCCGGGGCTTGAAGGTCACGGCGTATCCGGAGCGGGAAGAGAGGGCCGGTGACGTCCTGCGGGGTTTGGGCCGCGCGGGGCGGGACGCGCTGTCCAGCACCGACGTGAGCGCGGGGGCCCGCTACGTGGAGTTCTCCGCGAAGCGTGCGCAATTGCCGCCGCCGTATCAGGAAGCGCTCGACGCGGTGGAGCGGGCCCTGCTGGCGGGGCACTTCTCACCGGGCAACGTGGTGCGAGGCGGCTTCGACCACCTGACGTTCGGCGTCCCGATGGGCTTCTTCCATCTGCTCGCGGGAACGGCCCAGGGGACAACGTCGCTGGCGAAGGGCCGGTACGAACAGGCCACGCGGGAGCTGGCACCCGCCGCGCTCATGGTCGCGCTGTACGCGGGAGGCAAGGGCGCACGGGCGCTGCGAGGAGAACGGCCCGCCTTCGACCTGGAGGCGCTCAAGGCCGCGGTGGAGCGGCTGGAGGACCAGCTCGGAGTGAACGCCACCCGGGAGTTGCTGCGTCAGCTCCGCGCGAGCCGGGAAGGTGCCCTCCTCGCCGCCGAGTGGGGAGAAGCCGGAGCGCTCGCGCTGTACGAGGCCCGAGGCAACCCGGCGAAGGCCCAGGCCCTGTTGGCGGAGGCAAGCCGCGAACGCCCGGGCACTACACAGAAGAGCACCGGCAGAAGTGGAGACGCCGCCGCGCTGTCGAAGGACTTCGCGGGAGTACCACCGGAGGTCCTGGAAGCACGGCTCGCCCAGGTGGAGTGGGAGGCCACGGGAGCACGGCTGTCCCGCGATGTGTCGTTCCTGAAGGAGCATCCACCCGAGCGGGGGGCACCGCCTGGAGCCGAAGGGCATCCACTCTGGGCCGAGTACGTGAGCTATCGCGAGGCCAGGCTCGCGGAGCTGGAACAGGGCACGCCCGCGAAGGGTCCCCTGCGTTGGGAGGGATACCTGGATCTGCGCGGGCAGTTCGTCCGCGGGCTGATGTTCGAGCGAGACATGGTCGCCCGGCTCAGGGCGGACGCGGCATTGCCCCGAGCGCAGCGTCGGTGGCTCCGGGACTTCGAGGAACCCCGCATCGAAACGCACGTGGGCATGACGAAAGCGGACCTGCGCTTCGCGGACGTGCTGGCCGTTGAAACGAAGCCACCGTCAGGCCAACCGCCACGCATGGAGACCTTCAGCTTCAAGAGCCGCGATCTGCATCTGCTGAGCTTGGGCGAGCTGACAGCTCAAATGAAGGCGGACGCGCGTGGAGCGGTCCAGTATTACGGCGAGACCGTGAACATCCGTCGGCCAGGACTCGAAGGATCGGTGCGAATCCAGAGGGTTCGCCTTGTCTATGAAGGTGGCAGATTGAAACCCGCCAAGGGAAGCACGCTCAAAGGCGCGTTGGAGTCCGTCCTTAGCAACGTCGCTGGCGTGGAGGTCGTAATTCAGTGACAGACGACAACCTGCTGCTCTCGTTCAATGGAGCCTGCAACACACTCGCGGATCACATAGGTGAATTGGCGCCGCTGCTCACCGCGCTTGAGTCAGGTGCAGGTCCATGGATGCCGGACATCACCCAGGGGAAACGGCGGCAGCGTTACACACGCACGGCGGTCGTGAAGGCCCTGACAGAATCACGAGAAGAGCGAACTACCTCCGTCGGACTCCACCGCACGACGGGGCCCAAGCTGGACATGGAGATTCTGCTTCGCTTTCCACCTCTTCCTCCGAGCCTTCGCATATGGATCGACATCAACCCGATTGACCTATTCGCGGAGGAAGCCCGCTGCCAGGCGTTCGTGGAGATGGTCCGTGCATGGGCCATCCACTATCCCGTCACCCACGCCTCGGCCCACAGCCTGGCCGACAAGGAACTGGCGGACTTCCCCAATTTCGGCCGAGACGACGAGACGACCTTCCGGGACGGCTTCGACAAGGTCTACGAACTCTGCTGGCTCAACGTCTTCGGCGCGAAGCTCGTGGACACCGTTGGCCGCGAGCGCATGCGCTCCACGCCCGCCCACCGCGTCGAAGAACTCCCGGACGGCTCCGTCCTCCTCGTCACCTGGCCCACCGCCGCGGACTTCGCCAGCGAGGCCGCTCGCGTCGCCCAGGCCCGCGCATGGGTCCACCTTCGGCCGGACCTCGACTTCAACACGGTGATGGCCACCCTCCGCGAACGAAGCGCCACCCTCGCCCCCGTCGAACCCCGCTTCGCTCCGGACGTCGCCGCGCTGCTCTCACGCCTCCCTGAATACGCCTCCCTGGCCCAGCGCCAGCGGCGCATCGCGGAGCTCAACGCCTACGTCCCTCCAGAGCCAGACGAGTGGCTCCCCCTGGACGCCGCCCTGCCTTCAGACGTGGCCGACCCGAAGGCCGCCCTCGATCAGTACGCATCCTTCGCGGAGCGCCTCGTGGCGCTGCTCCACACGCCGGTGCCCTCCGTGTTCAAGGCGTCCCCCGAATCCCTGACGGACATCGACTTCCACTTCTGGAAGGAGACCTTCCCGGACACCTTCGAGCGGCACAACATCGATGCCCTCGCCGTCCCCGCCGTGGGTGCCTACCTGGGCGAAGTGCTGGTCAAACACCTGGGCGGCCAATGGCTCCCACGCAAGCAATGGATGGAAGCCCAGGTCCGAGTCGGTGACCGCGTGTGGCTGCCCTTCGCCCGCGCGCACCGCTACATGCGGTCCACGCAGGCGCTGTTGGACCACTCCCTCACCCAGCTCTACCGCGTCGCCGAACGCCACGCCCGCTACTGAGCAGGCGGCTTGAGATCATCCGGCAACCGCTCCAGCGGAGGACGCTCCAGCGCCCCCGGCCGCTCGACGCCAGAGGCCGTACCCGCGTCGCTCTGCCCCGTGGGCGGCGGCGAGGGCTTGTCCGAACAGCCGGCGAGAACACCGACACACAACACGAAGATCCAGTGGCGCATGGTCGCTCCTAGTACTTCACCCAGATGACCGTGCCCGGATGGATCTGCGTGAGCGCGGTGACGCCGGACTCCTTCTCGATGAGCGCCTGCGTGACGGGGTTGAAGCTGTACGCCTGCGTGCCAGACCAGACAATGAGCGCGTCCTTGAACACGGTCAGGTCATGCACGTGCTCCCCTACCGTGTACTGGTTCCAGCCCGGCAGCCGCGAGGGCAACAGGTAGAGCGACGGCGCCGGGTTCTCCGAAGGCACCGTGCCCGCGTCCCCGTCGTGGCTGTGCTCACCGCCCGCGGTGCTCGTCCACTCCACCACTGTCAGCGCCCCGCCTGGCGTGCTGCACGTCTGCGTCGTGGGGAAGAACAGCGTGGTGAACGGCTTCGAGGGCAGCTTCATGCGCAGCCCCAGGTGGAAGAAGTGCGTGTCCGCCGCCTTCACGTTGCCCGTGGGCCGGGTCCACGTCACCGCCGTCACGTTGCCGGAGGCGTCCTTCTCCACCTCGGCCGTGCCGAACACGGAGTCCACCGGGCGCACGTTCGTGACGCCCTCCGGAATCTGGACCCGCATCTTGTACGTGTCCGCGCCGTCACAGCCGTGGCTCACCGTGATGTCAGCCTCGAAGGTCGCCCCGGCATGGGGAGGCGTGGCCCCCGCCACCGCCGCGTGCGCGAAGGCGGATGAGGACAGCAGCGAACCCGCGACAACACACAGCGACCCCAGGGAAGACTTCATCGGGTGACTCCGGGAAGAAATGAACATCCCGGATATCAGCCTCCCGTGGCGCGAACGCTGCGGTCATTTGTCGCAGCGCCCGCACCGGGCATCCTCACGGCAGCGCGATGCGCCCCGGAGCGTTCTGGGTGCCCTGCTCGGTGTGACAGCTGTTGCAGTCCCCATTGCTCTGCGGCGTGGCCATCATCCGCGACGTGCCATCCGGCCCCACCAGCCGCGCCCGGTACGGCATCGGGAAGGACGGCTGGAGCGTCGTGGACATGAAGTTGCCCGCGGAGTTCGGCACCAGCGTGAGCCGCACCTGATCCTCCAGGTCCAGGATCTCCACCTTCACGTTCGACGGCTCCTGCAGCCGGGCATCACATCCGTCCGCCTCGTGGAGCGACGGAAACACCGTGCCCATGAAGAAGTACGCCATGGAGGGCGCCTGCCTCAGGTGACAGTTCCGGCAGGCGTAGCCAGGCGCCATGGTGGCCCCAGTGCCGCCCGTCGCCTCGGTCCAGATGCTTCTGCTCGCGCACGTCGTCGGCGCGGGCCCCGGCTCCACGCCCGCGTCGACGTCCAGCACCACCGCCATTCCCGGCTCCGCGGAACACCCCAGCGCTCCACACAAGGACAGCGCCTTCCACGTCCACCGCGTCACGTCACGACCTGATCCCGGCATGGCCCTCACGCACCCTCTTGAGCGGCGTCTACCACGCGCGCCGTGTCCCCCCCGTGCGGCAAGAACGCGCAGGGACGTGTCGGACCCACCCCGTATCCTCCTCAAACACTCATCAGACGAATTCAAGGAATCCCATTTTCGCTGGCAATTCCCAGACACAGACAGCCGCCGGGCGATCCCACCGAGGCCAGACGCTCGCGGGGAGGCGGACCCATACACTCCGCGTGTTCCCGTCGCATGATCCGATGTGTCACGTTTACACGGACACCGCGCGCACTATCCCGCGAACAGGGGAGGTCCCCGGGTTTCCGACCTTGGGGGTCATTTGAATGTTCCTCCATTCGCGCGATGAAGTGACGGGCGGCCCAGACGCTCTCCGAATTCCGTCACCATGAAATTCGCACCCTGCTCCGCTCCTGATTCACGAGCTCTCCGCCGTGCCCACCGGCCGGCAAGGCTCCAATGTGGGTGGGGGGGATTGCTCGCGCCCGCGCCAGGCGATACATGCGCGAGACAACGCCCCTTCACGGCGGGTGCTGATTGCGACTGACCTCTTGAATCCCTGTCTTGCCGGGAGACAGCAGCCCCCCGGCCCCTGAATCCGCGTCTCCGTGCTCTCCGTGCACGGAAACACCCCCGCCTCGCAGGAGTCGCGTCAATGCCCACTGGAACCACGCCCGGTTCTTCCCCGGTCCCCGAGTTTGCGTTTTCCACCCTGGTTGAATTGCTTCGCGTTCGCGCAAGCACCCAGGGCGACCGTCGCGGATTTACGTTCCTGCTGGACGGGGAAACGGACGAAGCGCACCTGACGTACGCGGAGCTGGATCAGAAGGCTCGCGCGATCGCGGCGGCGCTCCAGGCTCGCGGAGCCCAGGGACAGCGGGCGCTGCTGCTGTACCCGCCCGGGCTGGACTACATCGCCGGGTTTTTCGGCTGTCTGTACGCGGGCGTGATCGCGGTCCCCATCTATCCGCCGGACCCCATGCGTCTGGCGCGCACGCTGCCGCGCCTATTGGCCATCAGCCAGGACGCGCAGGCCACCATCGCCCTCACCACCGACTTCATCTACGGCATGGGGGAGATGCTCTTCGAGCAGGCGCCGGAGCTGCGGGAGCTGCACTGGATTGCCACGGACACGCTGGACGCGGAGGTCGCCGAAGGGTGGAAGGACCCGGGCGTGGCCACGGACACGCGGGTGTTCCTCCAGTACACGTCCGGCTCCACGTCGTCTCCCAAGGGCGTGGTGCTGACGCACGGCAACCTGCTGCACAACTCGAAGCTGATCCACTCGTGCTTCGGTCACTCGACGCAAAGCCAGGGTGTCATCTGGCTTCCGCCGTACCACGACATGGGCCTCATCGGCGGCATCCTGCAGCCGCTGTACGGCGGCTTCCCGGTGACGCTGTTCTCGCCGGTGGACTTCCTCAAGCGCCCCATGCGCTGGCTGGAGGCCATCTCCCGCTACAAGGCCACCACGAGCGGCGGGCCGAACTTCGCGTTCGACCTGTGCGTGCGCAAGTCCACGCCGGAAGAGCGCGCGAAGCTGGACCTGAGCCACTGGGACCTGGCCTTCAACGGCGCGGAGCCCATCATGCCGGACACGCTCCGGCGCTTCGCGGAGGCGTTCGGTCCGCAGGGGTTCCGCTCGGAGGCCATCTATCCCTGCTACGGCCTGGCGGAGGGCACGCTCATCGCCTCTGGCGGTGACAAGCGCGAGCTACCCGTGCAGCGCACCGTGGACGGGGGCGCGCTGAAGGACAACCGCGTGGTGGCGAAGGAGGCGGCGAGCCCCGGCGCCCAGACGCTGGTGGGCTCCGGCCGCAACCTCACGGATCAGCGCCTGGTCATCGCGCATCCGGAGACGGGCGCGCCGCTGGCCGCGGGCCAGGTGGGCGAGATTCGCGTCGCTGGACCCAGCATCGCGCAGGGCTACTGGGGCCGCGATGAGCAGACGCGGACCACCTTCCAGCAGCCGCTGGCCGGCACGGGTGATCCGACGCCGTTCCTGCGCACGGGCGACCTGGGTTTCCTCGCGGACGGCGAGCTGTTCGTCACCGGCCGGCTGAAGGACCTGATCATCATCCGCGGGCGCAACCACTACCCGCAGGACATCGAGCGCACGGTGGAGTCCGCCCACCCCGCCATCCGCCCCGGTTGCACGGCGGCGTTCTCCATCGAGCAGGACGACGAGGAGCGCCTGATCGTCGTGACGGAGGTGGACCGCCGAGCGGTGGAGCGTGACGGCGTGGACCTGGACGCGCTGGCGCAGGGCATCCGGCAGGCCGTCGCGGCCGGGCATGACCTTCAGGCCCAGGGCGTGGTGCTGCTGGGGCCGGGCGCCATCCCGAAGACGTCCAGCGGCAAGATCCAGCGCTTCGCCACCCGCGCGGAGTACGTCGCGGACACGCTGGAGGCGCTGCACAAGAGCGTCATCGCCGCCGCTCCCACGCAGGTGCCCGAGGCCGTGAAGACCGCCGCTCCGGAAGCCGCCGCCGCGCCCGCGCCGGTGGGCCCGGACACCAGCATGCTGCAGAAGATGCTGGCGGTGGTGACGGACGTCACCGCGCGCCGGGCCATGGTGGCGGTGTTCCTCCAGGAGCAGGCCGCGCAGGTGCTGCGGCTGCCCACCGCGCAGGTGGACCTGCAGAAGCCGCTGCATGCCTACGGCGTGGATTCGCTGATGGCGGTGGACTTCAAGAGCGCGGTGGACGCGGGGCTGGGCATCGACCTGCCGCTGTCGGACGTGCTCCAGGGCGTGTCGCTGTCGAAGCTGGCGGAGGTCGTGGTGACGTTGATGTCGGCGCCCCCGTCCCAGCAGTCCTCCAGCGCGGTGGCCGCCTCGTCCGCCACGGGCGACGCGCCCCTGTCCGGTGGGCAGCAGGCGCTGTGGTTCATGCATCAGCTCGCGCCGGACAGCGCGGCCTACCACGTGCCCGTCGCGGTGCGCGTGCGCGCGGGGCTGGACGCCAACGCGCTGAAGGGGGCCTTCGAGGCGCTGGTGGCCCGCCACCCTGCCCTGCGCACCACGTTCGTCATGGCGGCCACCGGCCCCGTGCAGCGCGTGCACGCGGAGCTGCCGCTGGACTTCACCACCACGGACGCGAAGGGATGGAGCGACGAGCAGGTCACTGAGCACCTGTCCGCCGAGGCCCGCCGCCCGTTCGACATGGAGAAGGGTCCGCTCCTGCGCGTGCGGCTGGTGTCGCGGTCCGCGGAGGACCACGCGCTGCTCATCGCGATGCACCACATCGTCACCGACTTCTGGTCGCTGGCGGTGATGGCGGAGGAGCTGGACGCGCTCTACCCGGCGCTCAAGCTGGGCAAGCGGCCCACGCTGGCGCAGCCCGCGCGCACCTACGCGGACTACGCGCGCTGGCAGTCGGAGATGCTCGCCGGTGCTCGTGGCCAGGCGCTGGAGAAGTACTGGCGCGAGCAGCTGTCCGGCACGCTGCAGGTGCTGGACCTGCCCACGGACCACCCGCGGCCCCCGGTGCAGACCTTCAACGGCCGCGTCCACACCACCCGGCTGGACGCGAACGTCGCGAGCGCGGTGAAGACGCTGGCGCGTGACAACGGCGCCACGCCGAACATGGTGCTCCAGACGGCGTTCCAGGTGCTGCTGCACCGCTACACCGGCCAGCAGGACTTCACGCTGGGCGTGGTGAGCGCGGGCCGCGGACGCGCGGAGCTGGCGGGCATCACCGGCTACTTCGTCAACCCGCTGGTGGTGCGCACGCGGCCGTCCCCCTCGCTGTCCTTCACGGACTACCTGGCCCAGACGCGCCAGACGATGCTGGGCGCGCTGGAGCACCAGGACTACCCCTTCAGCGCGCTGGTGGACCGGCTGCAGCCGGTGCGTGACCAGAGCCGCTCGCCGTTGTTCCAGGTGATGTTCGTCTACCAGCGCGCCTCCAAGCTGGACGAGCGCGGTCTCACGCCCTTCGCCCTGGACATCCCGGGCGCGAAGTCCACCGTGGCGGGCCTGCCCATCGAATCGCTGCTGCTGTCGCACGGCGGCGCGCAGTTCGACCTCACGCTCACCATGGGCGAGGCGGACGGCGAGCTGGTGGCCTCCTTCGAGTACAACACCGACCTCTTCGAGGCCGGCACCATCGAGCGCATGGCCGGGCACCTGGCCACGCTGCTGTCCGGCATCGCCGCCCAGCCGGGCCGCGCGCTCGCGGGGCTGCCGCTGCTCACGCAGGCCGAACAGCAGCAGCTGCTGGAGACCTGGAAGGGTCCGCGCGTGCCGCTCACGCAGGCGGACATGCTGCCCGCGCTCTTCGCGGCGCAGGTGGCTCGCACGCCGGACAACGTCGCGGTCCTCTTCAAGGAGGCGCAGCTCACCTACCGTGAGCTGGACGCTCGCGCGGGGCAGCTCGCCGCGTGGCTGCGCGGCGCGGGCGTGAAGCCGGGCGACATCGTCGGCATCTGCCTGGAGCGCTCGGTGGAGACGCTGGTGTCCGTGCTGGCCGTGATGGCCGCGGGCGCGGCATACGTGCCCATCGACCCGGCCTACCCCTCCGAGCGCGTGGCCTTCATCCTGGGCGACACGCAGGCGCCGGTGCTCATCACGCAGTCCTGGCTCCAGCGCACGCTGCCCTCCGGCATGTCCGCACGCACGCTGTTCGTGGACCAGCCGCTGGACGGCGCGCTGTCCTCCGCTCCCGCCGCGACGGTGGCGGCCGGGGACCTGGCGTGCCTCGTCTACACCTCCGGCTCCACCGGCCAGCCCAAGGGCGTGATGCTGGAGCACGGGGGCCTCGCGAACCTGGTGCGCTCGTTCGTGGAGTCCTACGCGCCTGGCGCGACGGACCGGATGCTGCCGCTCACGTCGGTGGCCTCCGCCAGCTTCGTGGGCGAAATCCTCCCGCTCCTGTGCACGGGCGGCGCGCTGGTGCTGCCCACCGAGGATGAGATCCTCGACCAGGAGAAGCTGTACCAGCTCATCACCCGCCACACCGTCACCATCGTGAGCACGGTGCCCGCGGTCATCGCCGGGCTCAACGCGCGCCTGGAGCAACTGCCTCCGCTCAAGCTGGTGCTCTCCGGCGGCGAGGCGCTGGTGGCCAGCGACGTGGAGAAGCTGCTCGCCACGGTGCCGGTGGTGAACGGCTATGGCCTCACGGAGACCACCGTGTGCTCCACCTACCACCGCATGGCGGTGGAGGACCTGCAGGGCCACGCGTGGGTGCCCATTGGCCGGCCCGTCATCAACACGGACGTGTACGTGCTGGACGCGGAGCGCAACCTGCTGCCCGTGGGCGTCGCCG
Organism: Corallococcus sp. AB030; assembly: GCF_003668965.1. Classification (NCBI taxonomy): domain Bacteria; kingdom Pseudomonadati; phylum Myxococcota; class Myxococcia; order Myxococcales; family Myxococcaceae; genus Corallococcus; species Corallococcus sp. AB030. The sequence goes on along the minus strand of NZ_RAWQ01000076.1, from coordinate 20,852 downwards.
GTGAGCTGTACGTGGGCGGCCTGGGCGTGGCGCGCGGGTACTGGAAGCGGCCGGAGCTGACCACGGAGCGCTTCGTCGCGAACCCGTTCGGCTCCGACAAGGGCGAGCGCCTGTACCGCACGGGCGACCGCGCGCGCTGGCTGCCGGACGGCGTGCTCACGTTCCTGTCCCGCGCGGATGATCAGGTGAAGATCCGCGGCTTCCGCATCGAGCTGGGTGAGGTGGAGGCCGCCGTGCGCCGTCACCCGGCCGTGAAGGACGCGTTCCTGATGGCGCGCGAGGACTCGCCCGGCGACAAGCGCCTGGTGGCCTACGTGGTGCTGGGCGAGCCCGCGCCCACGCACTCGGACCTGAACGCCTTCCTCGCGGAAGGGCTGCCGCCGTACATGCTGCCGTCCGCGTACGTGCCACTGTCCGCGCTGCCCCTGTCGCCCAACGGCAAGGTGGACGCGAAGGCGCTGCCCGCGCCGGAAGGGGCGCGCCTCGCTTCCGGCGTCGCCTACGCCCAGCCGCAGAGCGCGGTGGAGCGCAGCGTGGCGGCCATCTGGGCGGCGGTGCTCAAGGTGGAGCGCGTCGGCCTCAACGACAACTTCTTCGAGCTGGGTGGCAACTCGCTGCTCATCGCGCAGGCCCACCGGCGGCTGAAGGAGGAGCTGGGCGCGGAGCTCGCGCTGGTGGACATGTTCAAGTTCACCACGGTGAGCGCGCTGGCCCAGCACCTGGCGAACAAGGGCGAGGACTCGGGCGCGGCCTCCCAGAAGATCAAGGACGAGGCGGAGCGCCGCCGGGCCGCCCAGGCGCGGCGTCAGCAGGCGCGCGGCCGTGGCAAGTAACCAACGACTTTCAGGCACACCCCAAGATTTCGAAGGACGGCTCCATGAGCACTGAAACTCCCGAAGTGGATGGCATCGCGGTCATCGGCCTGGGCGGCCGCCTTCCCGGTGCGAAGACCATCTCCGAGTTCTGGAAGAACCTCACCGGCGGCGTGGAGAGCATCACGTTCTTCACCGATGAGGAGCTCATCGCGGAGGGCGCCGACCCCGCGATGGTCCGCGCGCCCAACTACGTGAAGGCCCGCGGCACGCTGGGCGACACGGATCAGTTCGACGCGGCCTTCTTCGGGATGAACCCCCGCGAGGCCGCGCTGATGGACCCGCAGCACCGCGTCTTCCTGGAGTGCGCGTGGGAGGCGATGGAGGCCGCCGGCTACAGCCCGGAGCGCCAGCCCGGCCGCGTGGGCGTGTTCGGCGGCATGAGCATGAACACGTACCTGCTCTCCAACCTGTACTCGCACCTGGCGCACGTCGCGTCGGTGGAGAGCCTCCAGGCGTCCATCGGCAACGACAAGGACAGCCTCACCACGGAAGTGGCGTACCGGATGGACCTGAAGGGGCCGGCCGTCACGGTCCAGTCCTCGTCCTCCACGTCGCTCACGTGCATCCACTACGCCTGCCAGAGCCTGCTGTCGTTCGAGTGCGACATGGCGCTGGCCGGTGGCGTGTCCATCCACTTCCCGGAGAAGGCGGGCTACCTGTACCACGAGGGTGGCACCACGGCGCCGGACGGCCACTGCCACACCTTCGACGAGGAGGCCGCGGGCTTCGTCGCCGGCCACGGCGCGGCGGTGGTCGCGCTCAAGCGCCTGTCGGACGCGCTCAAGGACGGTGACACCGTCTACGCGGTGGTGCGTGGCTCGGCGGTGAACAACGACGGCTCGCAGAAGGTCAGCTACATGGCCCCGGCCGTCGCGGGTCAGGCGGAGGTCATCGCGCTGGCGCAGGCGGTCGCGGGCGTGGATCCGGACTCCATCGGCTACGTGGAGGCGCACGGCACGGCGACCAAGGTCGGGGATCCGATTGAAGTCGCGGCGCTCACGCAGGCCTTCCGCCAGGGCACGGACAAGAAGAACTTCTGCGCGCTGGGCTCGGTGAAGAGCAACATCGGCCACCTGGACTCGGCGGCGGGCGCGGTGGGCTTCATCAAGGCGGCCCTCACGCTGCACCACAAGGTGATTCCGCCCAGCCTCAACTTCAAGAAGCCCAACCCGGCTTGCGACTTCCCCAACAGCCCGTTCTACGTGAACACGGAGCTGCGCGACTTCCCTCGCGGTGAGACGCCGCGCCGCGCGGGCGTCACGTCACTGGGCATGGGCGGCACCAACGCGCACGCCATCCTGGAGGAGGCGCCGGAGCTGCCCGCCACCGACAAGGCCCGCCTGCCCGCGCAGGTGGTGCTGCTGTCGGCGCGCACGGAGAACTCGCTGGAGGTCGCCACCGACCGGCTGGCCGCGCACCTGCGCGAGAACCCGAACGTGGACCTGGCGGACGTGGCGCACACGCTCCAGCTGGGCCGCAAGCGCTTCGGCAAGCGGCGGGCGGTGGTGGCGCGCACCACTGCGGAGCTGGCCTCCACGCTGGCGGAGCGCACCCCGGGCCGCGTCTTCTCCGGCAGCGCGGAGAACAGCGGCCGTCCGGTGATGTTCATGTTCTCCGGGCAGGGCTCGCAGTACGTGGACATGGGCCGCGAGCTGTACGAGACGGAGAAGTCCTTCCGCGCCCAGGTGGACACCTGCGCGGAGAAGCTCAAGCCGCACCTGGGCCTGGACCTGCGCACGGTGCTGTACCCGGCCGCGGAGTCGCGCGAACTGGCGTCGGAGCGCCTCAAGCAGACCGGCCTCACCCAGCCCGCGCTGTTCGTCATCGAGTACGCGCTGGCGAAGCTCTGGGAGTCGTGGGGCGTGACGCCGCACGCGATGGTGGGCCACAGCATCGGTGAGTACGTGGCCGCGTGCCTCGCGGGCGTGTTCACCCTGGATGACGCGCTGGCGCTGGTGGCCGCGCGTGGCCGCCTGATGCAGTCGCTGCCCGCGGGCTCCATGCTCGCGGTGTCCCTGCCGGAAGAGCACGTCACGCCCATGTTGCCGGAGGGCCTGTCCGTGGCGGCGGTGAACAGCCCGGCCACGTGCGTGGTCGCCGGCCCCACGCCGCTGGTGGACGCGTTCACTGAGACGCTGAAGCTCCAGGGTCTGGCGTCCTCGCGGCTGCACACGTCGCACGCGTTCCACTCCGCGATGATGGACCCCATCCTGGACTCCTTCCGCGAGGCGGTGCGCAAGGTGGCCCGGAAGGCGCCGACGAAGCCCTACCTGTCCAACGTCACCGGCACCTGGGTGACGGCCGAACAGGCCACGAGCCCCGACTACTGGGCGAAGCACCTGCGCGGCGCGGTGCGCTTCGCGGACGGCGTGGGCGAGCTGCTCAAGGAGTCCGACGCCATCCTGCTGGAGGTGGGCCCGGGCAACACGCTCGTCACGCTGGCCCGGCAGCACCCGGACAAGGGCGCGAAGCACGCGCTGATCAACTCGCTGCGCCACCCGAAGGAGCAGGTCGCGGACCTGGACCACGTGCTGGCCACGCTGGGCCGGCTGTGGCTGGAGGGCGTGGAGGCGGACTGGGACGCGTTCCGTGGCGGTGAGAAGCGCCGCCGCATCGCGCTGCCCACGTCCCCCTTCGAGCGTCAGCGCCACTGGGTGGACCCGCGCAAGGAGACCGCCGCCGACGGCGAGCGCGCCGAGTGGGCGTCCGCGGATCAGAAGCAGCCCGTGGCCCGCTGGTTCTACCTGCCGTCGTGGCAGCGCGCGCTGCCGTCGCCGCAGGGCACCTGGAGCGAGAAGAAGGCCACCTGGTGGCTGCTCCTCCCGGACGACGCCAACGAAGGCGTGGGCGCGCGGCTCGCGCTCAAGCTGGGTGAGGCCGGCCAGGACGTGGTGCGCATCACCCCGGCCGCCGTCACCGCGAAGCACGACGAGCACCACTGGTCGCTCGCGCTGGGCGGCGAGGCCACGGTGCTGGAGGCGCTCACCGCGCAGGGCCGCGCCCCGGACCACGTGCTGCACCTGGGCACGCTGGGCCTGGGTGACGCGCACGGCGAAGCGGACTTCGAGTCCGCGCTGGGCAAGGGCTTCCTGGGGCTGTTGTCCCTGGCGCAGGCCCTGGGCCGTCAGCCGGGCACCCGTCCCGTGTCGCTGGTCGCCGTGACGAACCGCATGCAGGCGCTGGGCGACGAGGCGCCGAACCCGGAGCTGGCCACGGTGCTGGGCCCGGTGCGCGTCATCCCGCAGGAGTACGGCCACCTGTCCGCGAAGGCCGTGGACGTGCGCCTGCCGCCGTCCGGCAGCTGGCAGGAGACGGCGCTGGTGGAGGCCCTGCTGTCCGAGGCCGCCACGCCGTCCAAGCTGGAGACCGTCATCGCGTACCGGGGCGGGGCCCGCTGGGTCCAGCACTTCGAGCACGTGCCGGCGGACGCGCCGCGCGCCGCGCAGTTGCCGCTGCGCGACGGGGGCGTGTACCTGATCATCGGCGGCTTCGGCACGCTGGGCTTCTCCCACGCGAAGTCGCTGGCGAAGCGCGCGAAGGTGAAGCTGGTGCTCGCGGGCCGCACGGCGCTGCCGGAGCGCTCGCAGTGGGACGCGCATCTGTCCGCCCATGGCGAGGACGACGCCGTCTCCCGCCGCATCCGTCAGGTGCGGGAGCTGGAGGCGCTGGGCGCCCAGGTGCACACCGTGTCCGTGGACGCGGGCAACAAGGTCCAGGTGAAGGAGACCGTGGACGTGGCGCTGACTCACTTCGGCGCACTGCACGGCGTGGTCTTCGCCGCGGGTGACGTGGGCCAGGCGCTCTTCCGCGCCATCCCGGACACCCGGCCCGAGGACGTGCGCGACACCTTCCACGGCCGCGTGCGCGGGCTGTACGCGCTGGAGGAGGCCGTGCGCGGACGCGCGCTGGACTTCTGCGTGCTGTCGTCGTCGCTGGCGGCGGTGCTGGGCGGCCTGGGGCTCGCGGCGTACTCGGCGGCCACGTCCTTCATGGACGCGTTCGCCACGAAGCAGGCGCAGACGTCGCCGGTGCCGTGGATGAGCGTGGGCTGGGACGCGTGGCAGTACGAGTCCCGCGCGGGCGGCGCGCAGAGCCCGTTCGGCGCGCTGGCCATCACTGCGGCGGAAGGCGAGGACGCCTTCGAGCAGCTCTTCCAGTTGGGCGCCGTGTCGCACGTGGCCGTGTCCACGAGCAACCTGCGCGCCCGCGCGCGCAAGTGGGCCCAGCCGGCCGCCGCGCAGGAGCAGGCGGAGGCGAAGCAGGAGGCGGGCTCGTCCCTGGGCACCACGCCCCGGCCCGCGCTCCAGAACGCCTACGTGCCGCCTCGCGACGAGCTGGAGGAGAAGATTGCCCGCCTCTGGCAGACGACGCTGGGCATCGACCAGGTCGGCGTGCACGACAACTTCTTCGAGCTGGGTGGCAACTCGCTCGTCGGCGTGAAGCTGATTGCCCGCGTGCGCGAGCAGTTCGGCGTCGCGCTGCCGGCCGTCACCCTCTACGAAGGCCCCACCGTGGGGGCGCTGGCCAGGCTGCTCAAGGCCGCCAGCGGCACCGAGGACACGGAAGCCGCGCCCGAGGAGACCGAGGCGCTCAGCCGCGGGGAGCGCCGCCGTGCGCGCCGCACCAACCGCCGGGGAGACAGCGCCTCCGACGAGGAGTAGCCGTCCCCTCTCCCACCTTTCGCCGCCCGAGCACACCCCATGTCCGCTGAATCGAACATCGACGCGCAGGCCATCGCCATCGTCGGCATGGCCGGACGTTTCCCCGGCGCTCCCGACCTGGACTCCTTCTGGAAGAACCTGCGCGACGGCGTGGAGTCCATCCAGCCCGTCCCCGACGCGGAGCTGGAGAAGCTGGGCGTGGACCCGGTCCTTCGCAAGGACCCGCGCCACGTGAAGGCCAGCGCCGCGCTCGCCGGCATGGAGCTGTTCGACGCGGGCTTCTTCGGCTTCACGCCCCGCGAGGCGGAGCTGATGGACCCGCAGCAGCGCGTCTTCCTGGAGTGCGCGTGGGAGGCGCTGGAGAAGGCGGGCCACACGCCGGAGGGCTTCGACGGCTCCATCGGCGTGTTCGCGGGCGCGGCCACCAACACGTACCTGGTGTTCCACCTGGTCCCCAACTTCGACCAGTTGAGCGGCATGGACCAGGTGCAGATCGACGTGAACAACGGCGGCGATTTCCTGGCCACCCGCGTCGCGTACAAGCTCAACCTGCGCGGCCCCAGCTACTCCATCACCAGCGCGTGCTCCACGTCGCTCGTCGCCACGCACGCGGCCTGCCAGAGCCTCTTGAATGAAGAGTGCGACCTGGCGCTGGCGGGTGGCGTGTCCGTGCACGTGAAGCACCCGGAGGGCTACCCCTTCGTGCCCGGCGGCATCGTGTCCCCGGACGGCCACTGCCGCGCGTTCGACGCGAAGGCGGAGGGCACGGTGTTCGGCAGCGGCGTGGGCGTGGTGGTGCTCAAGCGGCTGGCGGACGCCATTGAAGACGGCGACCACATCCACGCCATCATCAAGGGCAGCGCCATCAACAACGACGGCGCGCTGAAGGTGGGCTTCACCGCCCCCAGCGTGGAGGGCCAGGCCACCGTCATCACCGAGGCCCTGGGCGCGGCGGGCGTGGCGCCGGAGACCATCGGCTACCTGGAGGCGCACGGCACCGGCACGAAGATGGGTGACCCCATCGAGGTGCGTGCACTCAACAAGGCGTTCAAGTTCCGCTCGGCGGCGGCGAAGGCGAACCCGCCCAGGATTCCGGTGGGCTCGCTCAAGAGCAACATCGGCCACCTGGCCAACGCGGCCGGCGTGTCCAGCCTCATCAAGGCCGTGCTGACGCTGGAGCAGCGGCAGATTCCGCCCAGCCTCCACGTGACGGAGGTGAACCCGGAGATTCCGTTCGCGGGCGGCCCGTTCTTCGTCAACACGAAGCTCACCGACTGGCAGGCGAACCCCAAGCATCCGCGCCGCGCGGGCGTGAGCTCCTTCGGCGTGGGCGGCACGAACGCGCACATCGTGTTGGAAGAGGCGCCTGTCCTTCCCGCGTCCGGCGCGTCCCGGCCCGCGCAGCTCCTGGTGCTGTCCGCGAAGAGCGACGCGGCGCTGGATGCCGCGACGCAGAACCTGGCCGCGCACCTCAAGGCGCACCCCGCGCAGGCGCTGGCGGACGTGGCCTTCACGCTCCAGACGGGCCGTCAGGCCATGGCGAAGCGGCGCGTGCTGGTGTGCCGTGACCGAGACGACGCGCTCGCCGCGCTGGAGGTGGAGAATAGCCCCCGCCAGTGGACGAACACGCCGGACGTGCACGAGCGGCCGGTGGCCTTCCTGTTCCCCGGCCAGGGCTCGCAGTACGTGGGCATGGCGCGCGACCTGTACGCGTCCGAGCCGACCTTCAAGCGGCACCTGGACGCGTGCGCGGACAAGCTGACGCCGCACCTGGGCCTGGACCTGCGCACGGTCCTCTTCCCGGAAGCCTCCAAGGCGGGAGCGGCGACGCAGGCGCTGACGCGCACGGAGCTGACGCAGCCCGCGCTCTTCGCCGTGGAGTACGCGCTGGCGAAGCTGTGGATGGCCTGGGGCGTGAAGCCCTCCGCGATGCTGGGGCACAGCATCGGTGAGTACGTGGCAGCATGCCTCGCGGGCGTGTTCAGCCTGGATGACGCGCTGGCGCTGGTGGCCGCGCGCGGCAAGCTGATGCAGGGGCTGCCCTCGGGCGCCATGCTGTCCGCGAAGCTGGACGAGTCCGCGCTCAAGCCGCTGCTCCCCGCGAACGTCAGCGTGGCCGCCGTGAACGCGCCGGGCTTCACCGTCGTGGCCGGTCCCACCGACGCGGTGGACGCGCTCCAGGCAAAGCTGGAGGCGCAGGGCGTGGAGGTGTCGCGGCTGCACACGTCGCACGCGTTCCACTCCGCGATGATGGACCCCATCCTCGCGCCCTTCACCGAGCGCGTGCGCCAGGTGAAGCTCAACGCGCCCACCCTGCCCTTCCTGTCCAACGTGACGGGCACCTGGATTGAAGCGGCGCAGGCGACCGACCCGGGCTACTGGGCCACGCACCTGCGTCAGGCCGTGCGCTTCTCCGTGGGCCTCCAGGAGCTTTCCCGCAAGTGGCCGCAGGCGGCCCTGCTGGAGGTGGGCCCCGGCACGGTGCTCACCACGCTGGCGAAGCAGCAGCCGGGCGCGGAAGCGCGCGTACTCATCTCCTCCACGCGTCACCCGCGCGAGCAGGCGCCGGACCTCCAGGTGCTCCTGGGCGCGCTGGGCCGGCTGTGGCTGGGCGGCGTGACGGTGGACTGGAAGGGCTTCGCGGGCAACGAGCAGCGCCGCCGCGTGCCGCTGCCCACCTACCCCTTCCAGCGCGAGCGCTACTGGATCGACGCGAAGCCGCTGGGCGGTGGTGCCCGCGCGGACGCGCCCGCGTCGCTGGCGAAGCGCTCGGACGTGGCGGACTGGTTCTACGCGCCGTCGTGGAAGCTGTCCCCGCTACCCAAGGCGAAGGACGCGGCGGGCGCGGGCTGGCTGGTGCTCGCGGACGACACCGGCGTGGCGGAGGCCCTGGCGCCGAAGCTGGATGGAGACGTCTTCCGCGTCGTCCCCGGCGCGCGCTTCGAGCAGCGTCCGGACGGCACGTTCACGGTGGACCCGGCGCGCCGCGAGGACTTCTGCGCGGTGCTGGAGGCGCTGAAGAAGCAGGGCCGCGCATTCTCCAACGTGGTGCACCTGTGGAGCCTGTCGCGCGAGCCTGTGTCCCAGGAGAAGTCGCTGGACCTGGGCTTCCACAGCCAGCTGTTCCTCGCTCGCGCCCTGGGCGACACGGGCCATATCGAGCCGCTCACCTGGTCCGTGGTGACCAGCCGCTCCGCCCGCGTGGAGCAGGCGGACGCGCAGCTGCCGGAGCAGTCCCTGCTGGTGGGCCCCTCGCGCGTGCTGCCGCAGGAGTACCCGAACCTCGCGTGCCGCTTCGTGGACGTGGTGCCCGGCGACGCAAGCGCGGTGGCGGACCGGCTGACCGCGGAGCTGCGCGCCGAACCGCGTGACGCGGTGGTGGCCCTGCGTGGCCGCCAGCGTTGGGTGCAGACCTTCGAGCCCGTGCGCCTGGAGGCGGCCGGCGCGGAGGTGCTGCGCGACGGCGGCGCGTACCTCATCACCGACGGCCTCACCGGCATCGGACATGCGCTGGCGTCCGAGCTGGCCACGGTTCACCACGCGAAGCTGACGCTGGTGGAGACGGCGGACTTCCCCAGCCGCGGCCAGTGGACGGCGTGGGTGGAGAAGCACGGCGTGGAGGACGCGGTGTCCCGCCGCATCCAGCGCGCGCTGGCCCTGGAGCGCACGGGCGTGGAGATGCTGGTGCTGCCGGCGTCCCTCACCGAAGTGGAGTCCATGCGCGGCGTGGTGGACGCGGCGGTGGCGCGCTTCGGCCGCATCGACGGCGTCATCCACGCGGCGGGCGGCATGCAGGGCGCCACGCTGGGCACCATCGCGGAGACGGGCCCGGACGAGTGCGCCTGGCACTTCCGCCCGCAGGTGCACGGCGTGCGGGTGCTGGAAGAGGTGCTCCCGAAGGAAGGCCCCGCGTTCTGCCTCCTCGTGTCGTCGCTGTCGTCCGTGCTGGGCGGCCTGGGTCAGGTGGCGCAGGCCTCCGCCAGCGCCTTCATGGACGCCTTCGCGGAAGCGCGCACGGAGGGCTTCGCCTACCCGTGGCTGAGCGTGGACTGGGACGCGTGGCAGTTCGCGGACGCGCAGGCCATGGCGGAGCTGTCCCCCACGCTGGCCCAGTTCGCCATCCAGCCCGCCGAAGGCCTGGAGGCGCTGCGCCGCGCGCTGTCGCATGGCGAGAGTGGCCGGCTGGCTGTCTCCACCGGTGACCTGGCCGCGCGCCGCCGTCAGGGGCCTCGTGCCGCGAAGACGGAGAAGGGCAAGAAGGACGCGGCGAAGGGCAACAAGCACGCGCGGCCCTCCATCCTCACGCCCTACGCCGCGCCTCGCACGGAGCTGGAGAAGACCGTCGCGGGCATCTGGGAGCAGGTGCTGGGAATCGGCGGCATCGGCATCAACGACAACTTCTTCGAGCTGGGCGGCCACTCGCTGCTGGCCACGCAGCTGCGCAACCACATCCACGCGGTGCTGAAGGTGGACCTGTCGCTGCGCGGCCTCTTCGAGACGCCCACCGTCGCGGGCGTCGCCGGGCGCGTGGAGCAGGAGCTGGGCAAGCGCGCGGCCTCCACGGAGAAGCCCATCGCGGAGCGCCTGCGCACCGCGTTCCCCACCGAGCGCCCCGCCCTGCTCACCGAGTACCTGCGCCACCACATCTCGGAAGGCCTGCGCATCCCGCTGGACAAGCTGCCCGCCGACGGCAGCCTCAAGGGCTACGACCTGCACGCGCTGGGCGCGGAGCTGGAGTACGACCTGCGGCAGGACTTCAAGTTCCAGCTCTACCCGCACGAGGTGCAGGCGCACCCGTCCATCCCGGAGCTGTCCAAGTACCTGCTGGTGGAGATGGACCGCCTGCAGGACCCGCAGCGCTTCGCGGAGAACAAGCCGCTGTCCGCGTATCCGCTCAAGCCCTATCGCGCGCAGACGTCCGGCATGCAGCGCACCAACACGGCGAAGAAGAACCCGCCCATGGTGTTCGTGCACTCCAGCCCGCGCGCGGGCTCCACGCTGTTCCGCGTGATGCTCGCGGGACACCCGCGGCTGTTCTGCCCGCCGGAAGTGAACCTGCTCTTCTTCGAGGGCATGCGCGAGTGGCGCGAGAACATCGGCTTCGGCAGCGAGATGGAGTGGACCACGGGCGGCCTGCAGTGGGCGCTCATGGAGCTGGAGAAGCTGGACTCGCCCGCCGGCGCCGCGCTGGTGGACCGGCTGGTCGCGGATGACGTGTCCGCGCAGGACGTCTACCGCCGCCTCCAGGAGAAGTCCTCGCCCCGGCTGCTCGTGGACAAGACGCCCACGTACGCCATGGACGTGGAGACGCTGGAGCGCGCGGAGCGGATGTTCGAGGGCAACAAGTACATCTACCTCTACCGCCACCCGCTCCCGGTGATGGAGTCCATCCTCCGGATGCGCTTCGACCGCCTCTTCGCCGCCGGCCTCTTCGGCGACGCGGACGTGGACCCCTACGTGGTGGCGGAGACGGTGTGGGCCCTGTCCAACCGGAACCTGCTCAACTTCTTCGACGGCATCGGCCGCGAGCGCTGCCACTGGGTGCGCTACGAGGACCTGGTCGCGGACCCCACGAAGGTCATGACCGGCGTGGCCCGGTTCCTGGGGCTCGAGTTCGACGAGCGCATGGTCCAGCCGTACGACGGCAAGAAGGACCGCATGATGGGCGGCCTGGGCGACCCGAACATCCTCCAGCACCAGGGCATCGAGAAGAAGATGGGCGAGTCCTGGAAGCGGATCAAATGGCCCCGCCCCTTCGACGCCTCCACCCACGCGGTGATTGAGCGGCTGGGCTACTCCGTGGAGGGCGCCACGCCCACGCAGCCCCTGGTGACCGCGCAGCCGGTGGCCACGCCCGCCGCGAAGCAGAAGGTGTCCGCGGCGGAGGCGGAGAAGTTGCTGGAGAACATGGACCAGCTGTCGGACGAACAGGTGGCGGAGCTGCTCGCGGTGCTGGAAGACGCGGGCGGCGGTGACGGTGGTGGTAGCAGCAGCAGCGAGGACGCGGCCTGAACATGACGCCCGAAGAGAAGCGAGCACGCCTGGCGCAGCTCCTGAAGGACAAGTCGCGCCCTGCCTCGAAGCAGGCGCCCCTGTCCTTCGCGCAGGAGCGGATGTGGTTCCTGGACAAGTGGAGCCCCGGCAGCGCGGCGTTCCACATGCCCACCGCGGTGCGATTGACGGGCACCGTGGACACGGACGCGCTGCGCCGCGCCCTGGCCCTGCTGGTGGAGCGGCACGACACGCTGCGCACCACCTTCCAGGAGCGCGAAGGCGGCGGCGCGCAGGTCATCGCCTCCACGGGCGAAGTGCCGCTGGAGGTGATGGACCTCCAGGGACTGCCGGTGACCGAGCGCGAGGCTGAGGCCCAGCGGCGCGTGGTCACGCTCGCGCAGCAGCCGTTCAGCCTGGAGCAGGGGCCGCTGCTGCGCGCGGTGCTGATGCTCCTGGGCAACGGCGAGCAGGTGTTGCTGGTGGATCAGCACCACATCGTCTCCGACGGTTGGTCCATGGGCGTGCTCGTGCACGAGTTGGCGGTGCTGTACCGCGCGTGCCTGGAAGGTCAGCCCTCGCCGCTCAAGCCCCTGCCGCTGCAGTACGCGGACTGGGCGGCGTGGCAGAAGGAATGGCTCCAGGGCGCGGAGCTGGAGCGCCAGCTCACCTACTGGAAGAACCGGCTCAACCCCAACGCGCTGCTGGAGCTGCCCCAGGACAAGCCGCGTCCGGCGCTGATGAGTTCCAAGGGCGAGCGGCAGGTGATGCACCTGTCCCCCGCCCTCACCCAGGCGCTCAAGGCGCTGGGCCAGCGCGAGGGCCGCACGCTCTTCGTCACGCTGCTGTCCGCCTTCAACGTGCTGCTGTCCCGCTACACCGGGCAGGACGACATCGTGGTGGGCACGCCCATCGCGGGCCGTCCGCGCGCGGAGGTGGAGGGGCTCATCGGCCTGTTCGTGAACATGCTGGCGCTGCGCTCGGACCTGTCCGGCAAGCCCACGTTCAAGGAGCTGCTGAACCGCGTGCACGAGTCCACGCTGGACGCGTACGCGCACCAGGACATCCCCTTCGAGCGGCTGGTGGACGCGCTCAAGCCGGAGCGGCACCTCAGCCACTCGCCCATCTTCCAGGTGATGTTCGTCCTGCAGAACGCGCCCATGCCGGCCCTGGAGGCCCCGGGTCTGGTGATGGAGGCGAAGCCGGTGGACACCGGCACGACGAAGTACGACCTGTCGCTCCTGCTGGTGGACCTGCCGCAGGGCCTGCGCGTCATCGCCGAGTACAGCACCGACCTCTTCGAGCGCTCCACCGCGGAGCGGCTCCTGGGCCACTACCTGACGCTGCTCGAAGGCATCGTCGCGCAGCCGGACGTGCCCATCTCCCGCTTGCCGCTGCTGCCCGATGCCGAGCGGCAGCGCGTGATGAAGGACTGGAACGACACCGCCGTCACGCACCCGAAGGACGCGACGCTCACGTCGCTCATCGAGGCGCAGGTGGCGCGCACGCCGGACGCCGTCGCCCTGGAGTTCGAGGGCAGCCGCCTCACCTACCGCGAGCTGGACACCCGCGCGAACCAGCTGGCGCACGCGCTGCGCAAGCACGGCGTGGGACCGGAAGTCCGCGTCGGCCTGTGCGTGGAGCGCTCGCTGGAGATGGTGGTGGGCCTGCTGGGCACGCTGAAGGCGGGCGGCGCCTACGTGCCGCTGGATCCGGGCTACCCGCAGGAGCGCCTGGGTTGGATGCTGGAGGACGCGCGTCCGCCGGTGCTGCTGGTGCAGGAGCGGCTTCTCGCGCGGCTTCCGGCGTCGGATGCGAAGGTGGTGAAGCTGGACACGGGCTGGGAGGAGATTGCCCGCGAGCCCACCACCGCGCCCGCGCCGACTGCCACGCCGGACTCGCTGGCGTACATCATCTTCACGTCTGGCAGCACGGGCCGACCCAAGGGCGCGATGAACGCGCACGGCCCGGTGGTGAACCGCCTGTTGTGGATGCAGTCCGCCTACCAGCTCACGCCGCGGGACGTGGTGCTCCAGAAGACGCCGTTCAGCTTCGACGTGTCCGTCTGGGAGTTCTTCTGGCCGCTGATGACGGGCGCGAAGCTGGTGGTCGCGAAGCCCGGCGGACACCAGGACCCGAGCTACCTCAAGTCGCTGATTGCCTCCGCGTCCGTCACCACGCTGCACTTCGTGCCGTCCATGCTCCAGGCCTTCCTGGACGAGCCGGGCGTGGCCGAGTGCACGTCGCTGAAGCGCGTGGTGTGCAGCGGTGAAGCGCTGCCGCTGGAGCTGAAGGAGCTGTGCCTGCGCACGCTGCCCGGCGCGGGGCTGCACAACCTCTACGGCCCCACCGAGGCCGCGGTGGACGTGACGTTCCACGCGTGCCAGGCGAACGATGGCCGCCGCTCCGTGCCCATTGGCCGGCCGGTGGACAACACGCAGATCCGCATCCTGGACGCGGAGTTCCAGCCAGTGCCGCAAGGCGCGGCGGGCGAGCTGTACATCGGCGGCGTGCAGGTGGGGCGCGGATATCTGGCGCGGCCCTCGCTGACGGCAGAGCGCTTCATTCCGGATCCGTACGCGACGGTGCCGGGCGCGCGCATGTACCGCACGGGCGACGTGGCGCGGTGGCTGCCGGACGGAGAAATCGAATACCTGGGCCGCGCGGACTTCCAGGTGAAGATCCGCGGCCTGCGCATCGAACTGGGCGAGATTGAGTCCTCGCTGGAGAAGCACCCCACGGTGCGCCAGGCGGTGGTGCTCGCGCGCGAGGACCGGCCGGGACAGAAGCGGCTGGTGGCCTACGTCACCGGCAAGGACGCGAAGCCGGAGGGCGCGGCGCTGCGCACCTACCTGCTGGAGCGGCTGCCCGAGTACATGGTCCCGTCCAACATCGTGGTGCTGGAGCGCATGCCGCTCAGCCCCAACGGCAAGGCGGACCGCAAGGCGCTGCCCGCGCCAGAGTCCGGTGGCGCGGATCCTTCGCGGCCCTTCGTGGCGCCGGGGACGGCCATCGAGCAGCAGATCGCCCAGGCATGGAAGGACCTGCTCCACGTGGAGCAGGTGGGCCTGGACGACCCCTTCTTCGAGCTGGGTGGCAACTCGCTGCTCGCCCTCCAGCTCCACCGCCGGTTGACGGCGGAGCTGGGCGTGACGCTGGCGCTCACGGACCTCTTCCAGTACCCCACCGTGCGGGCACTGGCGGCGCGGCTGTCGCGCCGGGAGGACACGCCCTCGGAGGACGCGGCGCAGGCAGGCCGCTCCCGTGCCGAGGCGCGACGCACGGTCAACCGCCGCGCGGGAGCCTCGCGCGGTCGGGTGGAAACGGATGGAGACGCGGATGAGTGACACAGTGGGTGGTGGCGAGGAGCGCATCGCGATCGTCGGCCTGTCGGGCCGCTTCCCGGGTGCGCAGACGCTGGAGGGCTTCTGGGAGATGCTCCGGCGCGGTGGCGACGCGCGCCGCGTGCCCACGGACGCGGAGCTGGACGACGCGGGCGTTCCCCCTGCCCTGCGCGCCCATCCGCAGTGGGTGCGCTCCAGTTATGTGCTGGAGGGCGCCACGGAGTTCGACGCGGGCCTCTTCGGCTACAGCCCGCGCGAGGCGGAGCTGATGGACCCCCAGCAGCGCATCTTCATGGAGTGCGCGTGGGAGTCGCTGGACAACGCCGGCTACGACCCGGGCCGCTTCAAGGGCGCGGTGGCCGTCTACGCCAGCGTGAGCCTGAGCTCGTACCTGCTGCGCGCACTGATGCGGCAGCCGGACCTGATGGACGCGGCCGGTTCGTTCGGCGTGATGCTGGCCAACGACAAGGACTACGTGGCGACGCGCGTGTCCCACCGGCTGGGCCTGCGAGGCCCCTCCGCGACGGTGCAGACGGCGTGCTCCAGCTCGCTGGTGGCGCTCCACCTGGCGTGCCAGAGCCTGCTGTCCGGCGAGAGCGACATGGCGCTCGCGGGCGGCTCGTCCGTGTCCTTCCCGCAGACGGCGGGCTACCTCTACCAGGAGGGGATGATCTTCTCGCCGGACGGCTACTGCCGCGCGTTCGACTCGAAGGCCAACGGCACCGTGCGCGGCGCGGGCGCGGCGGTGGTCGTGCTCAAGCGTCTGTCCGACGCGCTGAAGGACGGCGACACCATCCACGGCGTGCTGCTGGGCACGGCGGTGAACAACGACGGCGCGGGCAAGGTGGGCTTCACCGCGCCCAGCGTGGAGGGCCAGGCCGCGGTCATCGCGGAGGCGCTCGCCATCTCTGGCGTCACGCCGGACGACATCCAGTACGTGGAGGCCCACGCGACAGGCACCCCGCTGGGCGACCCGATTGAAGTGGCCGCGCTCAACCATGCCTTCGGTGGAAAGGAGACGGGCCAGAAGCGCGTGGCGCTGGGCTCGCTCAAGGCGGCCATCGGCCACCTGGACGCGGCGGCCGGCATCGCGGGCGTGGTGAAGACAGTGCTCGCCATGGAGCACGGCGAGATTCCCGCGAGCCCCCACTTCCAACAGGCCAACCCCGTCATCGACTTCGACGCGGGGCCCTTCTTCGTGCCCTCGCAGCCCCGTCCGTGGACGTCCGCGAACGGGCCTCGTCGCGCGGGCGTGAGCGCCTTCGGCATCGGCGGCACCAACACGCACGTCATCCTGGAGGAGGCCCCGAAGAGCGCCGCCCCCGCGCCGTCGCGCCGTGCGTGGCACGTGCTGCCCCTGTCCGCCCGCACGCTCGCGGCGCTGGACGCGGCGACGGAGCGGCTGGCCGCGCACCTGGACGCGAATCCGAACGTGTCCCTGGCGGACGTGGCCTACACGCTCCAGGTGGGCCGGCATGCGCACGAGCATCGCCGCGCGGTGGTGGTGAAGGACGTGGCGGATGCGAAGGCGGCGCTGCGGGACGCTCGGCGGCTGCTGGGTGGCTCCGGCACCAATACGCGCCGGCCGGTGGTGTTCCTCTTCTCCGGCCAGGGTTCGCAGTACGTGGACATGGGCCGGGGCCTCTACGAGCAGGAGCCCGCCTTCCGCACGGAGGTGGACGCGTGCGCGGAGAAGCTGAAGCCGCACCTGGGCCTGGACCTGCGCACCGTGCTCTATCCGCCCGCGGACGGGCGCGAGAAGGCCACCGAGCAGCTCAAGCAGACGTCCCTCACGCAGCCCGCGCTGTTCGTCATCGAGTACGCGCTCGCGAAGCTATGGGCGTCCTGGGGTGTGACGCCGCAGGCGATGGTGGGCCACAGCATCGGTGAGTACGTGGCCGCGTGCCTGTCCGGCGTGTTCAGCCTGGACGACGCGCTGGCGCTGGTGGCCACGCGCGGCCGGCTGATGCAGTCGCTGCCCTCGGGCTCCATGTTGTCCGTGCGGATGACGCCGGAGGCTCTGGCACCGCTGATGGATGCGCGCATCTCCGTGGCCGCCGTGAACGCGCCGGGCTTCACCGTCGTGGCGGGCCCCACCGACGCGGTGGACGCGCTCCAGGCGAAGCTGGAGGCGCAGAAGGTGGAGGTGTCGCGGCTGCACACGTCGCACGCGTTCCACTCCCACATGATGGACCCCATCGTGGAGGAGTTCCGCCAGTCGGTGGCGAAGGTCGCGCGCAAGGAGCCGAAGGACCTCTACCTGTCCAACGTCACCGGCACCTGGGTGACGCGCGAGGACGCGGTGAGCCCGGCGTACTGGGCGCGTCACCTGCGCGACGCCGTGCGATTCCAGGACTCGGCGACGCTGCTGTTGAACGACCCCGAGCACGTCTTCCTGGAGCTCGGCCCCGGCAACGCGCTGGCCACGCTGGTGCGCCGCAACGCCGCCGAAGGCACCTTCCCGGCCATCCTCTCGACGCTGCCCGCGCCGCGCGACGCCCAACAGGACGCGCTCACGCACGCCACGGATGCGTTCGCGAAGCTGTGGCTCGCGGGCGCGAAGTCGACTGCCGGCCGCGCCTACAAGGGCGAGGCCCGCCGCCGCATCCCCCTGCCCGCCTACCCCTTCCAGCGCGAGCGCTACGACCTGCTCAAGGGCCCGCCGCCCGCGCTGCCTCGCGCCGCCGCCGCGCGGACTGTGACGACGCAGGGCGTGGAGTTGACCGTCCCCGCGTGGCCGCGCACGCGCGCCTCGCCGCAAGTGCCGTCGCTTTCCGGCCAGCGCTGGCTGGTGCTGGAAGCGGACACGCCGGTGGCTGCACGCGTGTCGGAGCGGCTGCGCCAGGCGGGCGCGGACGTGGTGTCGCTCGTCGCGGGACAGGGCGCGTCGGATCCAGTGACGAAGCGCTTCGCCGTGGATGTGGCCTCGCCCGACGCGCTGAGCGAGCACCTGGAGCGCCTGCGTGGCGAGGACTGGACGCCCGCGCATATCGCCTACCTGTGGCCGCTGGTGAAGGAGCCGCGCGACCTGGAGTCGGGGCTCGCGACGTCCGTCCACGGACTGCTCGCGCTGGCGAAGGCCGTGGGCCCGGGCGCGGCGAAGACGCCCGTGATGCTGGACGTGGTGACCACCGGCGCCCAGGACGTCACGGGTGAAGAGCCGTTGCTGCCCTGGCAGGCGGCCGCGGTCGGTGCCAGCCGCGTGCTGCCGCAGGAGTACCCCGGCCTCACCGTGCGCGCCGTCGACGTCACCTGGCCCGCGCCGGACGAGTCCGCGTCCGGCCCGTGGCTGGAGCGGATGGTGACGGAGCTGGCCGCCGGCAAGGACCCCGTGGTCGCGCTGCGCGGTCCGTACCGGCACGTCGAGGCGTTCGAGACCATCGACGTCCCGGCCTCCACGGAGCAGGCCGGACTCAAGGACGGTGGGGTCTACGTCATCGTCGGGGGTCTGGGCCGCGTGGGCCTTGCGCTCGCGGAGCAGCTCACGCAGGCGGTGAAGCCGAAGCTCGTGCTGCTGTCTCGCCGCACGCTGCCCGCTCCCGGAGAATGGGACGCGTGGCGCGCGGGCCATGACGCGCAGGACGCGACGTCCAAGGCCATCGACCGCATGCGCGCATTGGAGCGCTCAGGCGCACAGGTCCTGGCGCTGCGCGCGGACGCGGGCATCCCCGGTCAGCTCGACAAGGCGCTCCAGGTCGCGGAGTCGAAGTTCGGCCGCATCGACGGCGTCTTCTACGCGGCCGGCGACGGCGGCATGGCCACCCGCATCTCCGTGGCCGAGGCCACGCCGGAGGCCACCACTCCGCTGCTGTCCGGCCGCTTCGGAGGCCTCACGCAGCTGGCGGAGGCGCTGTCGTCACGGCAGCCGGACTTCGTCATCGTGCAGTCCTCCCTCACCGTGGTGCTGGGCGGCATGGCGGTCAGCGCGGTAGCGGCGGCGCACTCCGGCATGGACGCGGTGGCGGCCCGGCAGGCCCGGCTGGGCGGCACCCGCTGGTACACCGTGGACTGGGACGTGTGGGGCGTGGGCGAGGGCTTCCGGCCCGACGCCGTCATCTCCCCCACCGAGGGCTTCCGCCTCCTGCGCGCGCTGCTCACCCAGCCCACCGGAGGACGCTTCCTCGCGTCGCTCGGGTCACTGGAGGCGCGGCGTCAGGTGGCTCGCGACGGTGCCTCCACCTCCCGCGCGGGCGGAAGCGCCAGCGGCAAGCACCCGCGTCCCCCGCTCGCCAACGCCTTCGTCGCGCCGCGCGACGAGACCGAGGAGAAGGTCGCCGCGCTCTGGCAGGACCTGCTGGGCTTGGAGTCGGTGGGCATCACCGACAACTTCTTCGAGCTGGGCGGCCACTCGCTGCTGGGCGTGCAGCTGCTGTCGCGCATCCGCGAGGCCTTCCAGGTCGAGCTGTCCATGCGCGCCCTCTTCGAGTCCCCCACCGTGGAGGTGATGACGGTGGCCATCGTGGAGGCGAGCGCCAGTCAGCTCGACCCCGAAGCCCTGGAAGCCATGCTCGCGGAGCTGGAGCAGAGCTGAAATCCCCTTAGCAACGCCGGGCCCGCGCGCACTCCCGTAGTACGGTGCGCGGGCCCTTGACCCTCCTGCCCCCCAGGAGAAAGAGACTTGGAATGAGCCTCGCGCAACGCCTGACCATCACCCAGCCCATGCGGGTCTTCTGGATCACCTGGTTCGGCCAGCTCATCTCGATCCTCGGCTCCGGCCTCACGTCCTTCGGCGTGGGCGCGAAGGTCTTCCTCGACACGCGCTCCACCACGCAGTTCGCGCTGCTGTCCTTCTTCGCGCTCGCCCCCATGGTGGTGCTGTCCCCCATCGCGGGGACGCTCATCGACCGGTGGGATCGCCGCCGCGCCATGCTGCTGGCGGACCTGGGCAACGGCTTCACCACCATGCTCATCTTCGGCATGTTGATGGCCAGCGACCGGGGGATGTTCAAGCTCGAGACCTGGCACTTCTACCTGCCCGTCTCCCTGGGCTCGTGCTTCGGCGCCTTCCGCTGGCCGGCCTTCTTCGCCACCGTGACGCTCATCGTGCCCAAGCAGCACCTGGGCCGCGCCAACGCCATGGCGGAGGTGGCCAGCGGCGCCAGCCAGATCCTCTCCCCCATCATCGCGGGAGCGCTCATCGACAGCGTGGGCCTGGTGGGCGTGCTGACGGTGGACGTCTGCAGCTTCTTCATCGCCGTCACCACCCTGCTGATGGTCCGCTTCCCTCGGCCCACCGTCTCCGCGGAGGGCCAGCAGGGCAAGGGGTCGCTGTTCACGGAGATGAAGCAGGGCTGGAGCTTCATCAGCGCGCGCAAGGGGCTCTTGTCCCTGATGGCCTTCACCGGCGTGGCCGTGCTGTGCATGGACCTGGTGGTGCTGCTGATCACCCCCCTGGTGCTCGCCTTCACGGACATCTCCACGCTGGGCCGCATCGCGTCCATCGCGGGCGTGGGCGCGCTCCTGGGCGGCATCGGCATGGGCGTGTGGGGCGGCCCCAAGAACCCGCTGTACGGCATCCTCGGCTTCCATGCGTTTTCGGGCGTGGTGCTCTTCATGGCCGCGCCGTCGCCCAGCGTGGCGCTGGTCGCCGCCGCCGCCGCGCTCTACCTGTTCACCATGCCGCCCGTGATGGCGGGCATCCAGTCCATCTGGCAGCGCAAGATTCCCTCGGACCTCCAAGGTCGCGCCGCCGCCGTGAAGCGGATGGTCATCCTCTGCGTGTCGCCGTTCGCGAGCCTCATCGCGGGGCCGCTCGCGGATGACATCTTCGAGCCCGCCATGCGCGAGGGGGGCGTGCTCGCCAGCACCATGGGCCGCCTGCTGGGCGTGGGCCCGGGGCGCGGCATCGCCGTCATCTTCATCGTCCTGGGCCTGCTGACGCTCGCGAACGTCACGGTCGGGTGGCTCAACCCGCGCCTGCGCAACCTGGACAAGGAGCTGCCGGACGCGCTCCCGGACACGCCGCCCGCCCCCCCTGACAC